>NZ_NCJX01000156.1:0-3198 GCF_002282635.1 Acidiphilium sp. 34-64-41
ATCGAAGCCCAACTCGCCGCCATCAAGCGCAAACCACGTCTCGTGCAATCATTCTTCAAAGCACCAAATGTCGCCTATATTACCGACTGCTGAGTAAGAGCTGCGGTTACGACGTATCCAAGGGACAGCCCGTGTTCGTCCGTTGCTTTGATTGAACGAATGGAAATCAAACAAAAGTTTCGGGTCTTCTGTCAAAAAACAAATCCGAGCCTTCCCTTTTCAAATTCAATGCGGGTGGCGCCAGTCGATGATGGTGGATTGATCGGTGAGGGTGACGGTGCTGCGGCGGGCGGGGGCTTGGGCGATGATTGTGCCGGCGCGGATGACGTGGAGGCGGGCGGGGCGGGTGCGGATGGCTTCGATCGGGTCGGCGGCGTCGAGGATGATCAGATTGGCGGGCTTGCCTGGGGCGATGCCGTAGTCGGTGAGGTTCAGGGCGGTGGCGGCGTTGGTGGTGACGGCCTGGTAGCAGGCGCGCATGCCGGTGACGCCGGTCATTTGCGCGACGTGCAGGCCCATTCCGGCGACTTCCAGCATGTCGTGGCTGCCGAGCGGGTACCAGGGGTCCATGACGCAATCGTGGCCGAAGGCGACGGTGACGCCGGCTGCCATGAGTTCGGGCACGCGGGTCATGCCGCGGCGTTTGGGGTAGGTGTCGTGCCGACCTTGCAGGGTGATGTTGATCAGCGGGTTGGCGATGGCGCTGATGCCGGCTTCGGCGATCAGGGGGATGAGTTTGCTCGCGTAGTAATTGTCCATCGAGTGCATCGAGGTGAGGTGCGAGCCGGCGACGCGGTGGTGCATGGCGTGGCGGATGGTCTCGGACGCCAGGGTTTCGATGTGGCGGGAGTGCGGATCGTCGCTTTCATCGCAGTGCATGTCGACCATGAGGCCGCGGTCGGCCGCGATTTTCATGAGTTGGCGGATGCTTTCGGCGCCATCGGCCATGGTGCGTTCGAAATGGGGGATGCCGCCGATGATGTCGATGCCCATGGCGAGGGCGCGGTGGAGGTTTTCGGGTGATTTCGGATAGCGGAGAAACCCGTCCTGCGGGAAGGCGACGAGTTGGATGGTGAGGTAG
This sequence comes from Acidiphilium sp. 34-64-41, assembly GCF_002282635.1. Taxonomy (NCBI): domain Bacteria; kingdom Pseudomonadati; phylum Pseudomonadota; class Alphaproteobacteria; order Acetobacterales; family Acidocellaceae; genus Acidiphilium; species Acidiphilium sp. 34-64-41. The sequence continues at coordinate 1,082 of NZ_NCJX01000156.1, forward strand.
GGGGCGAGTTCGGTGCGCAGCGCGGTGAGGGCTTCGACGGCGAGGAGGCGGTCGTCGCAGATATCGATATGCGAGCGGATGGCGCCGATGCCCTGGGCGATCGACCAGAGGCAGAGGCGTTTCGCGCGCTGGTAGATGGCATCGATGGTGAGGCGGGGTTTGAGTTCGCCCCACAGTTCGATGCCTTCGAGCAGGGTGCCGGATTGGTTGAGGCGGGGTTCGCCGAGCGAGAGGGTGGAGTCGAGGTGGAGATGGGCATCGATGAAGGGGGGGCTGACCAGGTTGGCGGTGGCATCGATGATCCGGCCGGCGTCGCCGGGCAGGTTGGGTTCGATGGCGGTGATGACGCCGTTTTGGATGCCGATGTCGAGGCCGCTCCGGCCGTCCGGCAAAGTGGCCTGGCGGATGAGGAGCGACCAGGTCATGGGTAGAGCCTGGTTGCGGACCAGTCGTCGCCCGCGCGGGTGAAGACGGCGCGGTCGTGGAGGCGGAAGTCACGGTCTTCCCAGAACTCGATGGCGCTGGGGGTGACCAGCCACCCGGACCAGTGCGGCGGGCGGGGGACCGGGGCATCGGCGTATTGGACGACGGCGGATTCGAGGCGTTGTTCGAGCAGTTTGCGTTCGGGCAGCGGGCGGGACTGGTCGGACGCCCAGGCGCCGATTCGCGACAGGCGGGGGCGGGTTTCGAAATAGGCATCGGCCTCGGCATCGCTGACCAGTGTTGCGGTGCCTTCGATGCGGATCTGGCGTTTGCGGGTTTTCCAGTGAAACAGCAGGGCGACGTGGGGGTTGGCGCGGATTTCGCCGGATTTGCGGCTTTCGAGGTTGGTGTAGAAGACGAAACCCTGGCGATCCCATGATTTGAGCAGCACGATGCGGGCCGAAGGGTGGCCCTGAGGCGTGGTGGTCGCGAGGGTCATGGCGTTGGGGTCGTTCAGTTCGGACTCCTGTGCTTTTGCCATCCATGTGGCAAATAGATCATAGGGGTCGGTGGTGAGATCGATCATTGGTTGCCCTTGCTGATGTGTCGCCATACTTGATAGGTCATGCCGCCTTGTGCCACCACCCCAGGGTCACTGCGCGCGCAGTGATCTGATTGGAGCCATTTTATGCAGGAATCCGTTGCAACTCTTCCCCTTGCCGGCACATTGATGCAGGGCAAGCGCGGTGTGATCATGGGTGTGGCGAACAATCGTTCGATCGCCTGGGCGATTGCGCAGGCGATTGCGGCGCAGGGGGGTGAGCTGGCGTTCACGTATCAGGGCGAGGCGCTGGAGAAGCGGATCCGGCCGCTGGCGGAGAGTATTCAGTCCGATATGATCATTCCGTGCGACGTGAGCGACGACGCGGCGCTGGATGCCGCGTTCGATGCGATTGCGGGGCGGTGGGGCGAGATCGATTTTCTGGTTCATGCGATCGGGTTTGCCGACAAGCAGTATCTGCGCGGGCGGTATGCCGATACGCCGCGCCAGGCGTTTCTGCAGGCGATGGATATTTCGTGCTTCTCGTTCACCGCGGCAGCACAGCGGGCCGGGGCGCTGATGAAGCATGGCGGATCGATGGTGACGCTGACCTATCTCGGCGCCGAGCGGGTGACGCCTCACTATAACGTGATGGGGGTCGCCAAGGCGGCGCTGGAATCATCGGTGCGGTATCTGGCAGCGGATTTCGGGGCGAGCGGCATCAGGGTGAACGGGATTTCGGCCGGGCCGATCAAGACGCTGGCAGCCTCCGGGATCGGGGATTTCAGCTATATTCTGAAATGGAACCAATATAACTCGCCGCTGGAGCGCAACGTCGGGCTCGAAGAAGTCGGCGCTTCCGGGCTGTACCTGCTGTCCGACCTGTCGCGCGGGGTGACGGGGGAAATTCACCATGTGGATTGCGGCTATCACATCGTGGGCATGAAAAACCCCAGCGCGCCCGATATCAACGCCGTGGAATGACGCCGGTCGGCTTTGGGGCTGAGGGTTGGGTAAGTAAGGCGGGGGCTCTGCCCCTGGACCCCGTTAAAGGCGGAGCCTTTAAAATCCATTAGTTTTAGGGGTAGGGAGGGCGGCTGCCGGGCTCTGAAACGGTATGGTCTGGACGCCCTCCCTACCCCTAAAACTAGCG
>NZ_NCJX01000003.1:0-48819 GCF_002282635.1 Acidiphilium sp. 34-64-41
CCCGATCTGCGACATCAGCGCGAAGTTTTTCCAGGTCGGAAACGTGCCGCCCGCAACATACCCTTCGAGCTTGAATTCGCGGCCATAGGCGGTGAGTTGTGGAAACCCGATGTGACAGGCGGAACATTCCTCACCCGTCTGTGCGGCGAACGCGGGGATCGCCTGCGCAGTGGTGGGGGCTAAAGCGAGCAGCCCCAGCCCAAATACGGCGGCTGTGGTTCGATTTTGTATCGATCTGATAATCATTGGAATAGCCCCTCTTTGCACCGCACAATGCGCCGCGGCGGCCTAACCGTCATTGATCCAGATCAACCGCCACAAAAGGAGCGAGGGCGATCCCAGCGCCCCAGGCCTACATTCAGCGATTGAGAGTGTTTTTTCTTCTCATTTCCAAAAAAACAGTCCTTCCTACCCCTGACGTCTCGCTCTCAAGTCAGGAACCGCAAAATCAGCTTGATCATCCGCCGCACACCCCGCGAGTAGGGCGGAAACAGCATCGGTGCCGCACTAAACCGGTCGTTCAACACGGCGCGCTCATGCGAAAAGGCGCGGAAACCATAGTGGCCATGGGCACTGCCGATCCCCGAATTGTTGATGCCGCCGAACGGCAGGTTGGCGTGCAGATACTGCGCCATCACCGCGTTCACGCAGGTCCCGCCGGCTGCGGTTTGCGCAATGATTCGCTCGGCGGCGGCCGCATCGCGGGAAAACACATACAGCGCCAGCGGTTTCGGCTGCGCGTTGATCGCGCGGATCGGCTCGCCGATATCGTCGAACGGCACGATCGGCAGCACCGGGCCAAAAATCTCCTCGTGCATGATCAAGGCATCCGCCGGCACGCCGGACAGCAAGGTCGGCGCAATGAACTTGTCCGCCGCGTCGTACACGCCACCGGCATGCACGGTTGCGCCCCGGGCGCGCGCGTCCTCGATCAGCCGCCTGATCCGCTCGAAATGCTGTGGCGTGACGATCCGGCAGTAATCCGGGCTGCGGCCGCCCTCGCCATACATCGCGGTCAGATGCCGCAGCACCGCCGCGATGAACGGCGTCACGCTGTCCCGATGCACATAGGCATGATCGGGTGCGATGCAGGTCTGCCCGTTATTGGCGAACTTGCCCCAAACGATGCTGCGCGCCGCTTTGTCCAGATCGGCGGTCCGGTCCACGATCACCGGGCTCTTGCCGCCCAGTTCCAGCGTGACCGAGGCGAGGTGCCGCGCAGCGGCCGCCATCACGATCCTGCCGACGGCCGGACTGCCCGTGAAAAAAACATGATCGAACGGCAGGTCGAGCAGCGCAGTCGCCATTGCGGCGTCACCCTCGAACAGCGCGACCTCATCAGTCTCAAAACACGCCGCGACGATGGCGCCGATCAGCGCAGCCGTGCGCGGCGCGAATTCCGAGGGTTTGATGATGGCGGTGCAGCCTGCCGCGATCGCTGAAACCAGCGGGCCGAGCGCGAGGTTGAACGGATAGTTCCACGGCGCGATGATCAGCGCGACCCCGCGCGGTTGTGCGCGCACGCTTGCCCTTGTTCCCCACATCACCCGCGTCGGGCGCACCCGGCGCGGTGCCATCCAGCCCGCCAAATGACGGCAGGCATGCCGGATTTCCTGGATCACCGGCATCAGTTCCGACAGATCGACCTCAGCCTCCGGCTTGCGCAGATCTTCGTGCAATGCCTCATACAAGGCCGCACGCTGGCGAAAAATCTCCGCCTCGAGCCGTCGCAGCGTCGCAATCCGCACCGCCGCCGACGAAGTCCGCAGCGCCAGCGCCCGCAGGCGCTGCCGCTCGAACACCGGGCCGATCGATTCCAGCCCCAAAGCGCCGGCGATCACCACGCCACGGTCTGTCCCCGATAATCGAGATAGCGCAGCCCCGGCTTGCCGACATGCGCGGTCAGCACATCGACCACGCGGGGAATACTCTCCTCGATCGCGAGCGACGCGCCCGGCCCGCCCATGTCCGTCCGCACCCAGCCGGGCGCGATAATCGCCATGCTCCGCGCATCCCCTGCATGACGGGCGGCGAAGCTGCGCATCAGCGTGTTCAGCGCCGCCTTGCTCGCCCGATACACTTCCCAGCCGCCGGCGGTGTTATCCGCGACGCTGCCCAACCCCGACGACATCACCGCGATGGTCCCACTCTGCGGCACCAGGCTTTCGAACGCCTCGACCGCGCGCATCGGGCTGAGCGCATTGGTCACCAGCGTGCGGGTGAAACTCTCGGTGCTCACCGTCGCGATGGTTTCAGCCGCGCCGTTCGAAATCCCGGCGTTCACGAACAGCAGGTCGATCACCCTCCCCGCCAGCGTCGCGCGCAGCGCTTCCATCTGCGCCGGTTCGTTGATATCAGCCGGCTCGATCTCGAGTCGCCCCCCGGCAGTGGCGGCGAGCGCATGCAGCCCGGTACCCGCGGCACGGCGCACCGTGCCGATCACGTGCCAGCCGCGCGCCAGATAGGTCTCGGCCAGCGCAAGGCCAAGGCCGCGCGATGCTCCAATGATCAGCGCCGTCCCGGTCGGTGTCGAAGCAGCCATCAAATGATCCTCCTACCGTGCGGCAAACCGTTCAAGATCGAGAATACAGCGGATCAACCGGCTGTCCGGTTCGCGCAACTGCGCAATGATCGTGAAATGATCCGCATGGGCCACCGGCAGCAGCACGCCCGGCGCCTGGCTGGCGGCACGGTGGGCGTGAAAATCCCGGCTGCTATGGATCAGCGCCGGCAATTCCGCCGCGCCGTAGGCAATCGCAAACTCCTTGTCCACCACGGGCAGCCGCAGCGGCGAGGCTTGCGTCAAATCATCATCGCTCAGGCGCAGATACTGGTTGAGATTGGTATCACGCAGCGGCCCCAGCTCATAAACCCCGGAAATCCCCATCCCTGCCGCGATCAGCGGATGATCGAGCGCCATCGCCGCCAGATGCCCCCCCGCCGACCAGCCCGACACGATCACCCGCCCCGCAATACCATGCGCCGCGCCATGCGCCTGCAACCAGTCGAGTGAAGCGCGGATCTGCGCCACAATCGCACTCACCGAAACCGCCGGTGCCAGATCATACCCCGGAACAGCGACCGACCAGCCATGCGCCGCAATGCCCGCGGCGAGGCACGCAAAATCCTGCCGCCGGTTCTTCCACCAATAGCCGCCATGAATGAACACGAGGCACGGCGCCGCCGGATCGGCCGCCGGATACAAATCCCACGCCGTCCGCTCGCCCGGCTGATACGCCAGATCGAGCGCGCCGCCATGCGCCGCCCGATACGCCGCCGAAGCCGCGATCCGCTCCTGGTTCAGCGCCGCACTGTTCGCCACGGCATTGGTATTGTCATAAGCGGCCGACCGCGCCGCGGCGCCAAGGGTCGACCAGATCGTATCGGGGTTCTGCATGTTCGTTATCCTCGTTGGCCGATCGCTACGTCACCGGCAGCGTGCCGAGTCTGCCTCGCCCCACCGGCAATGACAAGCCGATCGCGGGCGATGGAAAGCACGTCTTTTCTAAAACAGACGCAAGAACTCGGTTCGATGTGAGTATGGAATAATTTCACATGTATGGTTTCGATGTAACGCATTATAGATGCGGCACCGGAAAACTGCGCACCAGACTGCCGCAGATCAATTGCCAGCCGTTGATCACCACGAAAAAGATCAGCTTGAACGGCAGGGACACGGCGGTAGGCGGCAGCATCATCATCCCCAGGCTCATCAGAATGGCCGATACGACCAGATCGATCACCATGAACGGCAGAAAGATCATGAAGCCCATCTCGAAGGCGCGCCGCAGTTCGCCGACCACGAAGCTGGGAATCAGGATTCGCCATGACACATCGGCCTTGTGCGCCGGGATCTGGGCATGGGCGATGGCGGAGAACATGCGAATATCAGGCGCGCGTGCGTTCTGCGCCAGGAACGCATGAAACGGCACCGCCGCCTGCCGAATGCCGGTCAAGGTATCGACGCTACCCTGCGTCATCGGCAGCAATCCGGCCTGCCACGCCTCGGCAAACACCGGCTGCATCACGAAATAGGTCAAAAACAGCGCGAGCCCGATCAGCACCGTGTTCGGCGGCGTCGTCTGCAAACCCAGGGCCATGCGCAGGATCGACAGCACGATGATAATGCGGGTGAACGCCGTCAGCATCACCAGCAGGCTCGGCGCGAGCGCCATCAGCCCGATGAACAGCACCAGCTGGATCAGCTTCGCCGTCTCCGGCGCGCCGCCATGCCCGAGATCGACCGACACCGACTGCGCATGGGCCACCGCCACCGCGCCGAACGATGCCAGAAGAACGGCGCAGCCCGCTCGCAACACGCGCCGCATCACATCGGCTCCGGCGTGGGCGCATCGGCCAGTCGCACCAGTTGGTCCGAGCGCCCGCCGGTCAGCACGGCAAAGCGGTATCCATCCAGCTGAACGATCGACAATTTTCGAAGTCGATCGATCTGCACGACGGTCCGGCCGTTCGAGCCCGGGCGCGGCGATATGCGCCCGGCCAGGTGCCGCGACACGCCAGATCGCTTGGCGACGTACCACAGCCCGATCATGATCCCCACGATCGCGATCAGCGTGATTGTCGCATTCAACAGGTCGGGTTGCATCATGGCCGCATCGCTCTCCTCAGCCTGTCCGCAGTAACTTGTGTCGAATGTTCGAAGTTCCGCACAACGCGATCAGGTGATTATCAGACTAGCGGCAACTTATTAATTTTCTGTTTCCAGATTTCGCCAGGACAACCGAATTAAAAAAGCTGTTCCCGTTGCAAGTTAGTCATTCGTTTACTTTTGTCCGCTAAATAGCGTCGAGAGATCATGAGGACACCATGGCAACCAATCTGATGGCAATCGCCGCGCAACGCATATCCTACCTGGCGGACTCCCAGAACGTGCTGGCGCGCAACATCGCCAACATCGACATGCCCGGCTTTACGCCGCAATCGATGACACCGTTTCAAGACTATCTCGACCGCACCACACAGATTACCCCAACCGTGACCCACGCCGACGATCTGCCTGGGCAGTCCGATCCCGCATCGGGCACCACGCCGGCTGCCATGAGTGAGCGCGCGCCCGATGGCAATGCAGTCTCACTGACCCAGGAACTCGCCGCCGTCGCAAAGACGCAAATCGACCAACAGTACAGCGTCAATATATACAAATCGTATATTGGCATGTTCACCACAGCACTCGGCCCGAACATTTAATCGGACAAAATAGTCCCAGAAGGAGTCTTCAATGGAATTCGGCACATCACTCGCAATTTCCGCGTCGGGCATATCCGCGCAAAGCGCCCGTCTGCGCGTCATCGCGGAAAATCTCGCAAATGCCAACAGCACCGGCCAGACACCGGGAAGTAACCCGTACCGGCGCCAGACCATCACATTCCAGGACGCCTACAATCAGAAACTCAACGCCGATCTCGTCACCGTCGCCAATATCGGCACCGATAGTTCCTCGTTCCCGACCAAATACGATCCCTCCAACCCGGCCGCGAATGCGCAGGGTTATGTGAAATTGCCAAACGTCAACAGTTTCGTGGAATTGATGGATATGCAGCAGGCCGAACGCTCGTACGATGCCAATCTATCCGTCATGAATGCCACTCGCGGCATGTTGACGCGCACCCTGGGGCTGATCTGATGTCCGGCACCGTCAGTTCAATCGCCAAGGCCGTACACGGCCTCGCCGCCTATCAAACGACCGATGCGGCAACGAGTCCAAGCGGCGCCTCCGGCACCGATTTCGCGAGTTACATCTCTGGCGTGCTGACTAATACCGTCAAGCAAGGCGCGAGTGCGGAAACACTCGCCCAGAACGGCCTGATGGGAAACGGCAACCTCACACAGGTGGTCACGTCGGTCGCACAGGCGCAACTGGCCCTGCAGACCACGGTCGCCATCCGCGATCGCCTGATCACCGCCTACCAATCGATCATGAGTATGCCGATTTGACCGCCCCGAACCACCGACCAGCTCCAACCCCTTTGCCGCACGCGACAAACCAGGAATGAGGGACCAATGCCCGACCCGTCGATTGCCATCGTGCTGCACGAGGCGCTCTACATCACGGCCCGGCTGGCCGCGCCCCCGCTGCTTGCCTCTCTCGCAACCGGTCTGATCATCTCGGTTCTGCAGTCAGTCACGCAGATCAACGAACCCAGCCTGATCTTTCTGCCCAAGGTCGTCGCCGTCGCCGGTGCCGTGATGATGTTGGGGGGATACGCAGTGACCCTCCTGACCGAGTTTTCCCACAACATATTCTCGGCAATGGTCCATGTCGGCTGACGCAGGCCAGGCGCTGCTGACCAACACGGTCTTCGACTTTCTGATCGTCTTCGTCAGAGTCAGCAGCATGGTCATGGTCCTGCCGGGGTTGGGGGCAAGCACCATGCCCGCGATGGCAAAAATCGGCATCTCTCTGGCGCTGACCACCATCATCGCCCCCCTTGTTGCCGCGGCTCTGCCGCTGATGCCGCAGACGCCGGCACTGCTCGTCGCCATGATCGTCGGGCAACTCGTGGTCGGGATTACGATCGGCTGGTTGGTCAACACGATCTTGTACGCTTTGCCGATCGCCGGACAGGCAATTTCGTATCAGATCGGCCTATCCAGCGTGCTGCTGCCGAGCAACGACATAGGTGCCGAGAGCACGCTCGTTTCGAGCATCTTCAGCATGCTCCTGCCGGTCCTGTTTTTCAGCTCGACCCTGATGATCGTGCCGATCATCGCGCTCGTCCACTCGTTCCACCGCATTCCCGCCGATTTCATCGGGCAGTCGCATGGTGCCGGCTTGATGGTTCTGCTGATCAAACTCGTCATCAAATCGGTCGCCTTCGAATTCCTTCTGGCAACCCAGATTGCAGCGCCGTTCCTGGCAATCGGCATGATCTGGCAGGCGGGTTTGGCCTTGATGGCCAAGGCATCGCCGCAAATGCAGATATTTTTCGTTGCGGCACCGCTGCAAATCCTGGTCGGGCTCGGCATGCTGGCGGCACTCCTCGGCCCGATTCTGGCGACGTGGCAGGCCGATGCCGGCCGTATGCTGTTGCACTATGTCGCCCTGTGAAAATCGCAAGTTTACCATGACGCAAGTGCATCATCGTGGCTGAATCCGACGGTCGCACCGAAGCCGCCACACCGGCGCGCATGAGCAAGGCGATCTCGCAGGGCGACATCGTCGTCTCGCGCGAAGTCACCGCATTCGCAACGCTGGGCGGCGGCGTGGTCGCGCTCGCCATCCTGCTGCCAACCCTGCTCGCGCAACTCGAACGCGCCTTCGCCACGCTGCTATCAAGAGCCGGCCCGACCGACACCACCGCCGGCATGCTGCTTTTGATTAAACCCGTGGTGCAACGTGGATTCGAAATCGTCTTACTCACCGGTGCACTGACGGTCGCAGGCGCGATCGCGGCGACCTTGTTTCAAACCGGCTTCAAACTCCGCACCAATGCCATCGGGTTCACCTTGGGCCGGCTCAATCCGCTGACCGGATTTTCCAACCTGTTTTCACTCCGTCATACAATCGCGTCGGCGCAATCGATCGTCAAAATTATCCTCGTCGGCATCATCATGTATGTCGTTATCGGCAAGAAAATCGGCCCATTACGCGCGCAGATGGTCCTGCCGGTGACCGATCTGCCGACAGCGATCGGCGGTGCGCTTCTCGCGGTCGCGATTGCCGGCGTCATAGTCCAGGGCGTCATCGGTGCTGTCGATCTCACGTGGTCAAAGCGCCAATTCGCCACCCGCAACCAGATGTCCCAGCAAGAAGTCAAGGACGAGCAACGCGAATCCGACGGCGACCCCATCATCAAGTCAAAGCTCAAGGCGCTGCGGGCGCAGCAGGCGAAGCGGAACCTTCGCGCCGCCATGGCGCGCGCAACCGTCGTCGTCACCAACCCCACGCATTATGCCGTCGCGCTCGAATATCAGGCCGGACAGACGCAAGCGCCGCGCGTGGTCGCCAAAGGGGCGGATCATCTGGCAAAGACCATCCGCGAAATGGCGGCCGAGCTCAACCTACCAATCGTCGCCAACCCGCCGCTGGCCCGCGCACTTTATACGCTGGACGAGGATAGCGAAATCACGCCCGAACATTACCGCGCGGTCGCCGAAGTCATCGCCTATGTCTGGAAGCTGGCCGAGCGCAACGCGGCCCGGTTTCAGGTGTGACTGTCGTGACCGTTGATTTCCAGCAGCGCCAGCAAAGCCGCCGCGCGGTCGGCCTCGGTCTTTGCTTCGAGCAGCGCCTGCTTCTCGATCGGGCTGAACGGACAGGCCATGCACAGCGTCACGATCAGCGCCGGCTCGGATATCTCCTCGATCGCATCCCAGTTCGCATCCACCCCGGTCGCCACGAAATACCGATGCAAAGCCCCCATCAACTGATCGCGCGTCACCGCCTGCGCGGCAGCGGCCGGTGCCGGCGCCGTGCCGAGGTCGTGGCGAAATTTCGTCACATCGCCCTGCACCCGCCGATAGCCGCGGCGCATCTCCGCCTCCTCCACCACGCTGTAGCGCACCAGCCCGTTCAGCGTGATAAGATAGCGCCCGTCATCGGTCTCGCTGAACGCGGAAATCCGCCCGAGGCACCCGTGCCGATACAGGCCAGGCCCGGTCTCGCCCGGCGGCGCGTCGTAATCAGGCTGAATCATCCCCAGAATACGCCCCGCCCCCAGCGCGTCATCCACCATCGCAAGGTAGCGCGGCTCGAATATGTTCAGCGGCAACCGCCCGCCGGGCAGCAACAATGCGCCGGTCAGCGGAAAGATCGGGAATATTTCTGGAATACCCTCGATCCTGCTCACGCCCGCACTCATGCCCAGCGTCCGGCTCAACTGAACAACAACGTCGAAAGTTTTCGCCGCGCCGCCATCGTCTCCGGCGCATCGATCCCCCAGGCATCGAAAAACTTCAACAATTGCAACCGGGCCGCATCCTCGTTCCAGCCGCGCTGGCGCCGCATGATCTCGAGCAACGCCGTCGCGGCACCCTCCCGGTCGTCGGATGCATTGAGCGCCGTGGCATACGCATACCGCGCTTCATGATCATTCGGGTCCGCCGCCAGCTTCGCCTCCAGCTCGGTCCGCGCCCCCGCCGCCGCGCGGCCCTCACGCGCCACCGCCAGCGCCGTCCGCGCCGCGGCGATATCCGCGTGCTCGGCAAGCTTCGCCGGCACATCCGCCAGAATCGCCTCCGCCTGATCGTCGTCCCCCAGCGCGATCAAGCTACGCACCAGCCCCACCCAGGGCTCCGGCCGCTCGGGATCATCGTTCAACGCCGCAGCAAACAACTCGGCAGCCCGTTCATGTTCGCCCGCTTCCGCCGCCTTGCGCGCCTCGGCAATCACATCCGCCGCCGGCGCCGCCGAACCGGCCAGTTTCAGCACCGCATCAATGAACCGCCGCGCCTCGCTCTCCGGCAGCGCGCCCTGGAACAAATCCGCAATCTGCCCCTGCCAGAACGCCGCCACCGTCGGTACCGACTGCAGCGGCAGCCCCAAACTCGCCAGCTGCTGCACCAGCGCCCGGTTCTGATCGATATCGATCTTCACCAGCCCGATCCGCCCACCCATCGAGCGCACGATTTTCTCGAGCGTCGGCGTCAGCGTCCTGCACGGCCCGCACCAGGTCGCCCAGAAATCGACCAGGATCGGCCGCTCGCGCGACGCCTCGATCACGTCGCTCATGAAACTCGCCTGCGTGCCGTCGATAATCATCGCAGCCTCGCGCGGGTCCGGTTTCAGTTCAGGTACTTGGTCCATGATCGTCGATCCATCCATAGTGATCGATAGATGATAGCCAGACCGCGTCCTGCAAGCCAGACCGATCCCGCACCGCGCAAATGCCACACCCCGCGCGCGCCTCATCGCCAACATCGCCCGGCCGATTTCCAGCCGCACGCAACATCATGTCGCAAATCCGTCCCCATCTTGCGGGAGGCGTCGCAGCCGGTCATCGAAACGTAACACGATGTCGCGGTGGTTTATCGCTTTACCACCCCCCCCGAATTGCGCGAAACAACCCTCCCCCGGCGCCCGAACGGCCGGGCAGGCAGTCAATTCGGCTTCACACAGGAGAGTTCAATGCCAGGCCGCCCACCGGCCCCGTTCCCCGCCTGCGCCCTGACTGCCCTGTTCATGGCGGTCGCGTCCCCCTGTGCCCGGGCCGATGCACCGCAGCCCACCCCGCACGTGCCGGTCGCAACCCCGCAGGCCACCATGTTCCGCCCGACCATCGCGGTCTCCGGCCAGATCGCCGCCGTCCAATCCGCCACTCTCGCCGCCCAGCGCGCCGGCGTCGCCGCCCAGGTGCTGTTCCATTCCGGTGAAACCGTCGCAAAAGGCGCCGTGCTGCTCCGCATGGACGATACCGAACAGCGCGCCCAGGTCGCCCTCGACCGCGCCAAGCTCGATGCCGCGGGCCGCACCGTCGCGCGCGATCTCCGCCTGCGCGCCATCTCCGGCATCGCCATCGCCCAATTGGAATCCGATCAGGCCGCCCGCGCCGAAGCCGCCGCCCAACTCGCGCTCGACACCGCACGGCAAAACCGCCGCACCATCCGCGCCCCCTTCGCCGGCGTGCTCGGCATCCGCCGCCTCTCGGCCGGCGACTACATCGGCGCCGGCGCCATCATCACCACCATTACCCAGACCAGCCCGCTCCGCATCCTGTTCGCGGTGCCGGAAACCGAACTCACCGGTATCGCCTTCGGCGACGCCTTCACCTTCACCCTCCCCAGCGCCGATGCCACCCCGCACCAGGGCCGCATTCTCGCCCTCAGCCCCTCGCTCAACCTCACCACCCGCGCCCGCATGGTCGAAGGCCGCATCGCCAACAACGCCGGCACCCTGCTGCCCGGCGCGTTCGGCCAGGTCGAAATCGCGACCGGCAGCGCCACCGCCGCGCTCGATGTCCCCGCCACCGCCATCAACTACGGCCCGCTCGGCAGCTTCGTCTACGCGGTCGATCACCACGGCAGCGCCGATGTCGTCCACGCCGTCTACGTCCGCGTGCTGGCCACCAAGGGTGCCACCACCACCATCGCCACCCCGGTTCCGGCCGCACCGCGCCGCATCGTCGCGATCGGTGGCTTCAAACTGGACAACGGCGAAACCATCATCCCCGCCGCGCCCGCCACCGCGCTCCAGGCCACACCCGCCGCCGCCGGCCGCAAATCATGACCCCCGAACGCGGCTGGACCAGCCCGTGGGCGCGCCTGCTCAACCATCCCATCCTGGTCGGGCTGGGCGTCGCCGCGCTGCTGCTGTTCGGCACGATTTCGCTGCTCACGCTGCCCATCCGCCCCAGCCCGCCCATCCCGGCCAACCGGATCAAGATCCATACCGACTATCCAGGCGCCTCCGCCTCGGTGGTCAACCGCTTCGTCACAATCCCGACCGAAGCAAGCGTCGCCGCGGTCAACGGCGTGTCCTACGTCACCGGCACCTCTCGTGAAGGCGGCTCGACCGTCCGCGCCTATCTTGGCGGCGGGGTCGATCCCAACACGGTCTACGCCGAAGTCCTCTCGGCGGTGAACGCCGCCCGCAACGACCTGCCGAGCGCCGCCCGCCTGCCCAGCGTCGCCCTGGTCGGCCGCCAAAGTGCCAATCAGGAACTCAACGTCGCCGCCCTGTTCGCCCCCGGCATCTCGGAAACCGCCGTCACCAGCTACCTGAAAACCGACGTGATCCCCCGGCTCGAAACCGTGCCGGACATCGGCCCCGTCACCATCTTCGCGCCCGACCCCGCCATCCGCGTCGCCATGAACCCCGCCCGCATGGCCGCCCTCGGCGTCACCCCGGCCGATATCACCAACGCCCTCGCCAGCGCCGCCAGCCTCGCCGCCGCAGGCTCGCTGCGCAACCAGGCCGGCGTCATCCCGGTCCAGGCCCGCACCGGCCTCGGCGCGATCACCGATTTCCGCCACATCCCCATCGTCACCCGCGCCGGCGTCACCATCCCGCTCGCAACCGTGGCCGATGTCGCGATCGGCCCGCCGTCCGACACGTTCGAAAACTGGTGGCAGGGCCGGCGTGCCGTCTACCTCGCCGCCGGCGTCGCCCCCGGCGGCAACATCATCGCCGTCTCGCGCGCCTTCCGCCACATGCTCACCACCATCCGCGCCACCGCCCCGCCCGGGCTGAAACTGCCGCTCATCTACGACCAATCGGTCAGCATCACCCGCTCCCTGCGCGACCTCGCCTTCACCCTGCTGATCACCATCGCCCTGGTCATCGTCATCGTCCGCCTCTCGCTCGGCACCACCCGCGCCGCCGTCGCACCCTTCCTCGCCATCGTGCTCTCCCTGCTCGGCACCGCCATCGTGATGCATCTGCTCGGCCAGAGCCTCAACCTGTTCACCATCATCGCCCTCGTCCTCGCCGTCGGCCTGGTCGTCGATGATGCCATCGTGGTGGTCGAAGACATCTTCCGCCGCATCAACGAAGGCGAATCTCCGCTCGATGCCGCCTCCGCCAGCGTCACCCGCCTCGCACCGGTCCTCGCCGCCATCTCCTCCACCCTGGTGGTCGCCTTCCTGCCGCTGGTGTTCCTGCAAGGCCTCACCGCCGCGCTGTTCCGTCCCTTCGCCACCGTGCTGATCACCGCCTTCCTGCTCTCGCTGATCATCGCCCTCACCATCGTGCCGCTCATCGCCCTCTGGGCCGGCCGCCACTCCACCCGCGAAGCCCAGACCGGCCCGCTCGATCGCCTGCGCGATCTCTACGCCCGCCTGCTGCGCCCCAGCCTGCGCCACCCCGCGCTCGTCGTCCTCATCGCCGCCGGCCTCGCCGGTTTCAGCGGCGTTCTCTACGCCCGCGCCCCGCGCAACCTCACCCCCGCGGCCGATGGCCTCTCGGTCAACATCTTCGCCGCCGGCCCCTACGGCGCCTCGCTCGCCTATCTGAAAACCCAGTACCACGCGATCCAGACCGTGCTCGACCGCCTCGAACCCGGCACGCCGGACTGGATGGTCGCCGATGAAAACGCCCACAGCCTGTTCGGCGGCTACACGTTCAACACGCCGGACGATGCGCTGCACGCCACCGCCATCCTCGGCGCCGCACTCGGCAAACTCCCCGGCGTCAAAGCCTATGTCAACGAAAACAACGGCCTGCCCGGCCTCAACGGCCTGCCGATCGACGTGCTGATCTCCGGCCAGGCCAACTACCGCACCCTGCTCGCCGTCGCCCAGAGCGTGATCGACGCCGGCTACGCCAGCGGCAAGTTCGACTTCCTGCAAGCCTCGCCCGGTGCCAGCCAACCGCAATACGGCATCTCGATCCGCCGCAACCTCGCCGATTCCCTCGGCATCCCCACCGCCGCGATCGGCGATGCCCTGGCCGATGCGCTCTCCGGCGGCACCATCGGCCACGTCAGCCTCGGCCACACCACGCTCGATGTCATCCCGACCGGCCCGCGCGACTCCACCCCCACCGGCCTCGGCACCTACACGGTCAAAACCGCGACCGGCAGCCTCGTCCCGCTGGCCGATGTCACCCGCATCGCCCTCCGCCAGGAACCCAACGCGATCGGCTCCTGGCAAGGCCTGCCCACCGTCACCATCCAGGGCCAGCCCAAACTCGGCGTCTCCCTGTCGGATGCGCTGGCAACCCTGCACCACGGCTTCACCACCCTGCACAAACCCGGCCTCTCGTTCGGCTACGCCGGCCCCTCCGCCACCTTCCGCCGCTCGCAACACGAAAACAACCTATTGTTCCTGATGGGATTTGCCGGCCTGTTCTTCCTGCTCGCCGGTCAGTTCCGCTCGCTGCGCGACCCGTTCGTGGTCATCACCACCGTCCCGCTCGCCAGCCTCGGCCCCCTCACCCTCATCGCGCTCGGCGGCGCCACCCTCAACATCGTCACCGAAATCGCCCTCCTCGCCGTCTGGGGCCTGATCGCCCGCCAAGGCATCCTGTTCGTCCAGGTCGCCCACGAACGCGCCCGCGAAGGCCATAAAATCAGCGAAGCCGCCATGGACGCTGCCCGCCTCCGCTTCCGCCCCATCCTCATGATCACCCTCGCCCTGATCGGCGGCGCCGTCCCCCTGATGCTCGCCAACGGACCCCAAGCCGTCATCCGCTACGATATCGGGGCCATCCTCGCGACCGGCATGGCCTCAGGCTTCCTCCTGTCCCTGTTCGCCGTGCCCGCTATGTATTGCCTCGTGCACGGGCGGCGATGATGAAGGCCGTGAGCAAGACGGGGCTTCGCCCCGAACCCCACCAGGGGCTCTGCCCCTGGACCCCGTTAAAGGCGGAGCCTTTAAAATCCATTAGTTTTAGGCAAGGGGAGGGCGGTCCAGTCCATACACGTGACAAGTGCGAGGCAGCGCCCTCCCCTTACCTAAAACTAGCGGGTTCTAAGGGCCTCGCCCTTAGTGGGGGTCCAGGGGGCAAAGCCCCTTGGTGGGGCATGGGGCGAAGCCCCATCCTTCTCACCGCCCTCATCCTCACCGCCTGTGCCGTGCCGATCAAGCCGGTCACCATCCCACCAGCGCCGGCGTCGTATCTGCGCAGTGTGCCGACCGCCGGTACGCGGTTGCAATCCGCCTGGTGGCGCGGCTTTGCCGATCCGTCGCTCGATCATCTGGTGGCATTGGGGGAGCGCCGATCGCCCACGGTCGCGGCGGCGGATGCGTTGGTGGCGCAGGCGGCGGCAAACCAGGCGGCGGCGACGGGGGTGTTTCTGCCGCAGGTGTCGTTGAACCCGAACGTCTCGCGCCAGTCGTTCCCGACCGGCCCGAACGGGTACGGCGCCTATACGATCGACGAGTTCGCCGGCGCGATCACCTATAATCCCGGTCTGTTCGGTGCGCGGTCCTACGCGTTCCGCAACGGTCGCGCGCTCGCTGCCTACCAGCGCGCCAATGCGGCGGCGGCGCGGCTGACGCTGGCCGATAATATCGTGGTCGCGGCGATCACCGAGGCCGGGTTGGAGGCACAGATCGCGACCGACCGGGCGATGGCGGCGAGCGAGCAGCGCCTGCTGACCTTGTTACAGGGTGAATATGCCGCGGGTGCCATCGCGCGCCTGCCGGTATTGCAGCAACAGGCGCAGGTGCAGGCGACCATGGCGGCCTTGCCGGGTCTGCTGGCGCAGGCGAGCGCGCAGCGCCATGCGCTGGCGGTGCTCAGCGGCGTCGCCCCGGCCGATTTCGCGGGCGGTCATTTCCGCCTGACCGATTTCACCGTGCCGGCGGACAGCGCGGCTTCGGTGCCCTCGGCGCTGGTTGCCGGCCGGCCGGACATCATGGCGGCCCGCGCGCTGGTTTCAGCCGACCACGCCGCGGTCGGCCAGGCGGTGGCCGCCCTCTACCCCAGCCTCACCCTGTCGGCCCAGGGCGGCTACGCCTCGGAGACGTTCAACACCTTGTTCGAGCCAAGCGCCGCGCTATGGACGCTCGCCGGTTCGCTGCTCGCCCCGATCTTCGACGGCGGCGTGCTGCACGCGCACGAAGCCGCGGCGCGCGCCACCCTGGCCAACGCGCTCGCGACCTATCGCAGCACCGTGCTCACCGCCTTCCAGCAGGTGGCGGACGGCCTGCGCCGCACCGCTGACGATCGTGATTCGGTTGCCGAGAGCAACGCCGCCGCCGCAACCGCGGACGACGCCTACACCCTGGCCCGCCAGCAATTCAAACTCGGCGCCGCCAGCTACAACACGGTCCTCACCGCCCAGATCACCTGGCGCCAGGCCCAACTCACCGCGGTCCAGGCCGCTACACAGCAATTGCTCGATCAGGCAGCCCTGGGAGCCGCGTTGGCAGGGGAGTAAGGCTTCTCTTTTTTGACGAAACGGTACTGCCTTGCCTTCCCCTGCAACCCCGCCGAAAGACCGCGCCATGCGCCCCGCCGCCCGCACACTCGTCCTGCTCGGCGGCGGCCACAGTCACGTTGCGGTGATCCGCGCCTTTGCCATAAACCCTCCGGCTGGCACCACCATCATCGTGATCGGCCGCGATGCCAAAACGCCCTATTCGGGCATGCTGCCGGGCCTGATCGCCGGGCACTACACAAATGCCGAGGCTCATATCGATATCGCGGTGCTGTGCCGCTTCGCCGGCATCCGCTTCATTCATGACGAAGCGACCGGGCTGGATCTGGCTTGTCAGCGTGTGCTGTGCCGCACAGGCGCGCCGGTGCCCTACGATTGCCTGTCGATCGATATCGGCGCCAGCCCAGCGCTGCGCGCGTCGGGCATCGGCATCAAACCGATCGCACCGTTTCTTGCGCATTGGGAGGCGCTGTGTGCGCGCGCGCTGGCAACGCCGGAGCGATTGCACATCGGCGTGGTCGGCGCGGGGGCCGGTGGTGTCGAACTGGTGCTCGCCTTGCAATTCCGGCTCGAAGGATTGCTGCGCGCCGCCGGCCGGCCGCACGATGCGCCGCGCTTCAGCCTGTTCGGCCAGGCCGCCACCATTCTGCCCGGGTTCGCAGAGCCAGCCCGCCGCCGTCTGGAACGCATCCTGCACCGCCGCAGCATCGGCGTGTTCACCGGCCAGCCGATCGGCACCGCGGCGGACGGCGTGCTGCAACGCGCGGACGGCATGCGGTTCGCGCTCGATGACGTGATCTGGGCAACCGGTGGCGCGCCCGCGCCCTGGCTTGCGCGATCGGGTCTGGCGCAAACGGGTCTTGCACTCGATCCAAAGGGCTTCATCGCGGTGCACGACACGCTGCAATCGACCTCGCACCCAGCGGTGTTCGCGGCGGGCGATATCGCGAGCGTGATCGGCCGGCCATCGCCGAAATCCGGTGTCTACGCGGTCAGGCAGGGCAAGCCGCTCGCCGCCAATCTGCGTCGCGCGCTGTCCGGCCAGGCGCTGGTGCCGTTTCAGCCGCAGCGCCACGCCCTCGCGCTGATCGGCACCGGCGATCGCCGCGCGATCGCCGTGAAAGGCAGCTGGAGCGCCGAAGGACGCTGGGTCTGGCTCTGGAAAGACCAGATCGACCGGCGATTCATGAGCCGCTACACCAATTTGCCGGACCATGCCCGCGCCGATCATCCGCGCTGATGCACCGGCGTCACCTTACGGTCGATCGCGGCGGCGATCCGGCCGTTGCGCACGCCAAGCTGCGCATCGAACAGGCTGATCTCGCCGCAGCGCAATGCAATCGGTGCGCCTTTCGGCGTGCCGAGCGGCATGATGTCGCCCTCTTTCAGCGCCATCAACGCACTGAGCTTCATGGTCTGCTGATCGAGCACGGCTTCCAGTTCGATGTCGGTATGCCAAAGCTCCTCGGCCAGATGCGCCTCCCAGATCGAATCCCGGCCGAATTTTTCGCCCATGAACTGCTGCAACAGCAACTCGCGCACCGGTTCGATCGTGGCATAGGGCAGGATGATGCCGACCGAACCCTGCCGGCTCGCCGTCGTCATCCCGATCCGCGCGGTCAGTGCGGCGCCCGAATTGCGGCCCACCGCGGCAAAGCGCGGGTCGGTCTCGGTGCGCTCCAGCTCGAAAGTCACCGCACAGATCGGCGCGAAACTCACCGTCAGATCCTGCAGCACGATGCGGATGAGCCGTTCGGTCAGATTGCGCTCGATCGAGGTGAGCGGGCGGGGCGCGTGCGGCTGGCCCGCCGGCACGCTGCGGCCACCGAGCAGGATTTCGGTCAGATTATAGATCGTGTCGTAATCGATCACCAAAATACCGAGATTGTCCCACTCCAGCGCGCGAAACACCGCCAGCAGCGAGGCTTGCCCGCTGCCCGGCGCGCTGACCCCGGCGATGCTCTCGGTCAGGCGCTGCGAGGCGAGGGCGGCGAGCCTGACATCGACATTGTCCTGAAACAGGTTGCGCAGGCTGCCGCCGAGGATGCGGGCGAGCCGCTCGAACACGATTTCCGCCATCGGCAGGCGTTCGTAGCGCACCGCATTGCCATGGATCAGCCGGTTCAGCGGCGGGGCGGCCGGTTCGGGCGCGCCGGAATCGGACTGCGTGCCGAGGATCATGTCGATTTCGGCCTGCGCGAGCAGTGATTCAGCCGACCCGTCCTCGGAACTCATCATCGATATCAAACCTTATCTGCACGAAACGATCGGCCCGGTCAGATCCGAGCCAATCCAGTATCGACCAGAAAGGTTAACATTTCATTGAGCCGCGACGATTTCAGAGCCCATGACCGAGATTGATCGTGCGCGCGCTGGTAACAGCACCGCCGATCGCACCGATCGCACCGCCGATCAGAGCACCACCGGCCGGTCCGGTGCCGGTCGCCGCACCAATGATCGCGCCCGTACCGGCGCCGATCGCACCCCCGGAAAGCGCACGGCTGCCCGGCGTATAGCCGCACCCCGACAGGCCGAGTGTGGCGCCTGCGAGGACGACGATGAGACCAAAAGCGCGTAATTTCATGATCGGAATCCCAATGGTTGATGATAGTCGAACGTATGAAGCCGGATAACGCCCGATCATGTCCATTAAGTGGCACAGTCGGCGCTGGTTGACAGGCGACGTTCCCGCATTATCCATATTCCAGTAATTTCTGGAATTTCGAAAATGCAGCTCTCCCCGCTGACCGAAGCCTTCACCCTGCATTTCGGCGAAATGGGCAGCCGCTGGGGCATCAACCGCACCGTCGGGCAGATCTATGCGCTGCTCTATGTCTCTGAGCGCGCGCTGCCGGCCGATGAAATTGCCGAGATTCTCGGCTTCTCGCGCTCCAACGTCTCGCTTGGCCTGAAAGAGCTGCAATCCTGGCGCCTGGTGCGGCTGCAACATCTGCCCGGCGACCGGCGCGAACATTTTTCGACCCTGGGGGATATCTGGCAGATCGTCCGCGTCCTCGCCGAGGAACGGCGGCGCCGCGAGATCGACCCCACCTTGTCCGTCCTGCGCGAACTCATCATGGAAACCCCGGGCGGCGAGGCCGATCGCTACGCCCAGACCCGCCTGCGCGAAATGCATGATCTGATCGAACTGATCATGCGCTGGTCGGAAGACGTCCAGAAACTCGATACCGCCGATCTGACCCAGCTGCTCAAGCTCGGCGGCCGCGTCGTTGCCCTGCTCGAGCTGAAAAACCGCCTGCCGCTGATCGGTCGGGGCCGCCGCGAGCCCGCCATGAGTCACGATTCTGATGGCAGCCACGATCAGGAACTGGAAACATGAGCGACCCGACACACCTGATCAACCGATCATCCCGCAGCCGCACCGGCGCGGGCCGCGCCGTCATCCGCCTCCCGAACGAACCCGAAAGAGCCAGAAATGTCGGATAATTCACTCTCGGTCTTCCTCTCGCGCCTCGATTTCGCGTGGATCACCAGTTTTCACATCCTCTATCCGCCGCTCACCATCGGCCTCGCGGTCATTCTGTTCTTTTTCGAATGGCGCTGGGTCGCGACCAATGACGAGCGCTGGTATCGTCTGGCGCGCTTCTTCGAGAAGCTGTTCATCGTCAATTTCGGCGCCGGTGTCGCCACCGGCATCACCATGGAAATGGCGTTCGGCATTCTCTATGGCCCGTTCTCGCAGGCGGCCGGCCCGTTCTTCGGCCAGGTGCTCGGCTATGAGACCATCACCGCCTTCATGTACGAGGCCGGTTTCATCGGGCTGATGATCTTCGGCTGGGGCAAGATCAGCAAAAAAATGCATTTGTTCGCGACCTTCAACGTCGCTCTCTCGTCCTCGTTTTCGGCGATGTGGATCCTGGTCGCGAATTCCTGGATGCAGACCCCCGCCGGCATCGTGTTCAAACACGGCGTGTTCCAGGTGACCGACTGGGTCGCCGCCCTGTTCAATCCGGATGTCATGTACGGCTTCCCGCATATGCTGGTGGCAACCTTCGAACTCGCGCTGTTCTTTGTCGCCGGCGTCTGCGCCTGGTTCGTCCTGAAGCGCCGCCATGTCACGCTGTTTGCCCGGCCGCTGCGCTTTGCGTTGCTCGCCCTCGCCGTAGTCGCCCCGCTACAGGTCTATCTGGGCGACGGCCTGGGTGCCACCATCGCGCACGACCAGCCCGCCGCGCTCGCCGCCATGGAAGGCCATTACAACACCTATAACAAGGACGGCTCGGTCAATACCGGCTGGCACATCCTTGCCTGGCCGAACGCCAAGGGCGACGGCAACGCCTTCGCCATCACCATCCCGCATGTGCTCAGCCTGCTCGAAACCCATAGCTGGAACGGCAAGGTCGAAGGGCTGAACAGCATCAAGCCGCAGGACCGTCCGCCCGTCGTGGTACCGTTCTATTCGTTCCGGATCATGGTCGCGGCGGGCATGGCCATGATGCTGATCGCCTTCTGGGGCGGCTGGCTGGCGCTGCGCCGGCGCCTGTCGGCCGATACCATCGCGGCCAACCCATGGTTCCTGCGCGCCGTCACGGCCAGCGCCTTCCTGCCCTATCTCGCGGTCTGGACCGGCTGGTGGACCCGCGAAGTCGCCCGCCAGCCCTGGGTCGTCTACGGCATGATGCGCACATCGGCCGGCGTCAGCCATATGTCGGTGCCGCTCGAAATCTTCTGGCTGGTCGGCTACATGGCGTTCGAACTGACGGTGTTCGGCGGCACCTGGTATTTCCTCGCCAAAATCATCCGCAAGGGCCCCGATCTGGTCAGCCCGGTCGCGCAGGACGGGCACCAGGCGCTCGGCCATATCGAAGAGCCCGCCCACCACGAGCCCGGCAAGCCCGAATACCTGCGGCCCGCTTGATACAGCGCGCCTGACCCGACCCGCGCGATGAAAGACCCGTTCCGATGCAAACGATGAACGCCCTGACGCAGACCCAGCACCTCCTCACCATCGTGTGGTGGATGTCGCTGGGGCTGAGCATCCTGCTCTACATCATCCTCGACGGCGCCGATCTCGGCGCCGGCGTATTCTCCCTGTTCGTGGCGGACGAGGATGAACGCGGTGCCATCATGTCCGCCATGGCCGGCACCTGGGATGCCAATGAAACCTGGCTGATCGTGGCCGGCGGCGTGCTGTTCGGCACGTTTCCCTTCGTCTACGGCTCGCTGTTCAGCTATCTGATGGTGCCGCTGGCCCTCGCCCTCTGGGGCATCATCACCCGCGCCGTTTCGCTCGAATTCCGCCACCTTGCGGAAAAGCGCTATCAGCGGTTCAGCGACTACGCCTTCGGCATCTCCAGCCTCGCCACCACCTTCTTCGGCGGCATGGCGGTCGGCGCCACGCTGCACGGGTTTCCGCTCACCCATGTGCCCGATCAGGTGCCCACCTATGTCGGCGGCGCGCTGCGCTTCATCAGCCCGTTCAGCGTCTGGACCGGTATTGCCGCGGTCATCGCGGTCTCGCTCGCCGGCGGCCTGTTCGTCCGCGCCCGGTTCGAGCCCGAGGAAGATATCCGCAAGCACGCCGCGCGCTGGACCAACTACGCCTTCTACGCCGCGATCGGCGCGGTCGCGATCACCATCGGCTGGAGCGTGATCATCTTCCCCTGGGTCTCGGGCAAATGGTTCGGCCCGTATTTCTGGGTCTATGGCATCGGCTTCCTCGCGGTGCTGTTCGCCATCGTGAAAATGCGCGCCGCCTCCAATGCCGAGCGCGACATCGCGGCCATCCTCTGGCTCAACGCCGCCATCGCCCTGATGGCGACCGGCATGATGTGGACGATGTACCCCTGGATGGTGCCGGACACCTGGACGATCTATGCCGGCGCGACCCCGCAGGTCTCGATCATCACCTTCACCTTGGCGATGGCCGGATTTTTCCCGGTGATGCTGATGTACAACTGGTACCAGATCTGGGTGTTCCGCGCCCGCGTCTCCAAACTCGCCGCCTACGGGCATTGATCGCGCCCCGATGGCCCAGGCAGCCCCTTCGGATCGGCCGCTGCTCCAGGCGCTGCGCAACCAGCGCCTCGCGGCCCTGTGCCTCGCCGGCCCCGCGCTCGGTGTGCTGCTCATCGAGGCGATCTTCGGCCTGCCGCGCGCCCTGCTGTTGATGGCGCTCGGCATGGCCGGCTTCACCGCCATCCTGTTCGGCATTCTGCTCCAGGGCGAATACCGCGCAGTCCGCCGCGCGCCGCGGCGCTGAGCGATGGCCAACGCCCCGCGCTCGCGCGCCGAGGCCAAAAGCCTCGAAGCCTGGCTGCGTGGCTTTACGGCCCGGGTGCGCATCCCGCTCACCGCCACGATCATCACCGGCGCGATCGGGGGCCTGTTGCTGGTCCTCCAGGCGTGGCTGCTCGCCCGCATCATCGATGGCGTGATCATCGAGCACCGGGCGCTGCACCAGGTCTGGCCGCTGCTGATCGACCTACTGGCCACCTTCATCGCCCGCGCGATCATCACCTCACTCACCGACATCATCGGCTTCGAGGCCGCCGCCCGCGTCAAGCGTGACATCCGCCGCCTCGCCTACGCCCATCTCACCGCCCTCGGCCCGGCCTGGAGCCGCCGTGAGCGCAGCGGCGACCTCGCCACCACCCTGATCGACGGTATCGAGGCGCTCGATCAATACTATGCCAGCTACCTGCCGCAGATGGCGCTCGCCGTCTTCATTCCGCTCGCGATTCTGGTGTTCGTGTTCCCCGCCTACTGGGTCGCCGGGATCATCATGGTGATCACCGCCCCGCTGATCCCGCTGTTCATGATCATCGTCGGCAAGGGCGCCGAGCGGCTCAACCAGCGCCAATGGCGCAAGCTCGCCCGCATGAGTGCTTATTTCTTCGACGCGATCGAGGGGCTGACCACGCTCAAACTGTTCGGCGCCAGCCGTGCCGAAGCACAGATGATCGCCGACGTGTCGGACGATTACCGCATCACCACCATGGCGGTGCTGCGCGTCGCCTTCCTGTCCTCGCTGGTGCTGGAGTTTTTCGCGACCATCAGCATCGCGATGGTCGCGGTCTATATCGGCTTCGCGCTCTACTACCGCGACCTCCACTTCCTGCCCGGGTTTTTCGTCCTGCTGCTCGCACCCGAGTTCTACCGCCCGCTGCGCAACATGGGCAGTTCCTACCACGCGCGGATGGAAGCAATCGGCGCCGCCGAACAGATCGTCCGCCTGCTCGCGACCGAACCGCCCACCCCGCCCGAACCCAAAACCACACCCGCCCCCGAACCGGCTCTCACCATCCGCTTCGAACAGGTCGATTTCGCCTATCAACCCAGCGAACCCATCCTCACCGGCATCGATTTCACCCTCGCCCCCGGCGAACGCCTCGCTCTGGTCGGGCCGAGCGGTGCCGGCAAGACCACGATCAGCCAGTTGCTGCTCGGCTTCCTTCAGCCCAGCAGCGGCGCCATCCGCATCGGCGGCATCGATCTGCGCGACCTGCCGCCCGCCGCCTGGCTCGCCCGCATCGCCTGGCTGCCGCAACGCCCGACGCTGTTCCACGGCAGCGTGATCGACAACATCAGGCTCGGCCTCACCGCCGATGCCGCCGCGGTGCGCGCCGCCGCCGCCCAGGCCGGCGCCGATCATTTCATCACCAACCTGCCGCAGGGCTACGACACCATCGTGGGTGAGCGCGGCCAGGGCCTGTCGGGCGGTGAAATCCAGCGCATCGCGCTCGCCCGCGCCTTTCTGAAAAACGCCGAACTGATCGTGCTCGACGAACCCGATGCCAGCCTCGATCCCGCCACCGCCGCGCTGATCACCGCATCGGTCGAACGCCTCGCGCGCGACCGCACCATGCTGATCATCGCCCACCGCCTCGAATCGGTGCACCATGCCGACCGGATCCTGGTCATCGATCACGGCCGCATCATCGAATCCGGCGACCACGCCAGCCTGCTCGCCCGCCACGGCCTGTACGCTACCATGAGCGCGCTGCGTCAGGATGTCCCGGCATGACCGATCTGCTGCGCCTGTTGCGCCTGTTCCGGCCCTACGCGCTGTGGCTGCTCGCCGGCATCGGCCTGTCGGTTGTGGTCATCCTGGCCAATGTCGGCCTGGTCGCACTCGCCGGCTGGTTCATCGCCGCCATGGCGCTGTCCGGCCTCAGCGGCCATCTGATCGAGTATTTCACCCCCGCCGCCGGCATCCGCGCCCTCGCCATTTTGCGCACCGGCGGGCGCTATGCCGAACGCCTGGTCACGCATGAGGCCACGCTGCGCCTGCTCGCCGCGTTACGGGTGTGGTTCTACCAGCATCTCGAACCGCTGGCGCCGGCCCGGCTGCAATATTATCGCGGCGGCGACCTGCTCAGCCGCATCCGCGCCGATATCGACAGTCTCGATAACCTCTATCTCCGCGTCCTCGCCCCCACCATCGCCGCCGCCGTCACCATCATCCTGATCGTCGCCTTCATGGCCGCCTTCAGCGTCAAAATCGCGCTGATCGACCTCGCTGGTCTGGTTCTCGCCGGCGTCGCCCTGCCGCTCGCCACCCAGCGCCTTGCCCGCTGGTCCGGCCGCCGGGCGGTCGCCATCCGCGCCGATCTGCGCGCCGGCGTCACCGATACCGCGCGCGGCCTCGGCGAATTGCTGGTCTATCAGGCCGCCTCCCGCCAAACCGAAACCATCGCCGCGCTGAGCGATCGCCTGATCACCAGCCAGCGCCGCCAGGCATGGATCGCCGGCCCCGCCGCCGGCCTCGCCGGCCTCGCCGCCAATCTCGCCATGGGATTCGCCCTCATCATCGCCATCCCGCTGGTCCGCCGCGGCGATCTCACCGGCCCCGATCTCCCGATGATCGCGCTGTTCGTACTCGGCAGTTTCGAAGCCGTCGCACCCCTGCCCATCGCGTTCCAGGCGCTCGGCGAAACGCTCGCCGCCGCGCGCCGCATCTTTTCCATCATCGACACCGAGCCCACCATCGCCGAACCCGCGCACCCGGCCGACCCGCCCACCCGGTTCGACCTGCGGATCACCGACCTGTCGATGCGCTACACGCCGGATGCCCCCTGGGCATTGCAACACATCGATCTCGCCATCCCGCAGGGCGGGCGCATCGGCATCATCGGCGAAACCGGCTCGGGCAAGACCAGCCTGCTCAACGTGATCCTCCGCTTCTGGGCGTTTCAGGAGGGCAGCATCACCCTCGGCGGCGTCGCGCTGCGCGATCTGCGCGGCGAGACCACGCGCGGCGTCTGCGCCGTGCTCGCGCAGCAGACCTATCTGTTCAACACCACCATCCGCGCCAATCTGCACCTCGCCCGCCCCGGCGCGACCGAGGCCGAACTGCACGAAGCCCTCCGCCAGGCGCAAATCCTCGACGAAGTCCGCAACTTCCCCGCCGGGCTCGATACCATCGTCGGTGAAACCGGCATGCGCCTGTCCGGCGGTCAGGCCCGCCGCATCGCCATCGCCCGCGCCTTCCTGAAAGACGCGCCGATCCTGATTCTCGATGAACCGACCGAAGGGCTCGACGCCGTGTCGGAACGCGATGTCCTCGCCGCACTCGAAGTGCTGATGCAGGGGCGTACCACGATCATGATCACGCATCGGCCGCAGAGCTTGCGGCTGGTGGATCGGGTGTTTGTTATGGAGCGTGGTCGGCTGAAGCAAAGTAAAGGATAGGGAAGTACTTCTTTTTTTGCAAAAAAAGAAGCAAAAAAACTCCCTCAAATTGGGCCCGTGTCAGTGAAAGCGCCCGTGCCCCAGAGTCAAAAAGTTTTTTGCTTCTTTTTTACAAAAAAGAAGCCTTCTTCTCCTACCCTTACTCCATCACCGCCATCTCATGCTTCTCCGCCTTCACCCCCGCCTGTGCCGGCGGCTTGCGCATCAGCAGCAGCGTGAAGATCGCGGGAACACTCACCATCAGCATGAATTTGAACGCATCGAGATACGAAATGATGTCCGATTGCTGCACGATCATCGTATTCAGCATCGCCGCACCCCGGCTCGTCATCGGGTTGAGGTAATGGCTCACCGCCCCGCCCACCTGCAGCGCCCGGTTGAACGGCGTGATCGCGTTCGAGACGGATTGGTGATCCACCTGCGACATCTGCACCTGCACCGCCTCGGTCACCGAAATCCCCACCGCCATACCGACATTGCGCATCAGGCTGAGCAGCGAAGTCCCCTGCGTCCGCAATGCCGGATCGAGCGTATAGAACGCCACCACCTGCAACGGCGTGAACACGAAGCCAAGCCCCGCCCCCTGCACCACGATGCTCTCGATCAGATACGATTGCGGCGACGACGGCAGCCACTGCATCATCATCCAGAACGACACGATCAGCAGCAAGAACCCGACGAACATCAGATAGCGCGGATCGACCTTGTTGGTCAGCCGCCCGGCGATCACCATTGCCCCCATCGTGCCCAACCCACGCGGCGCCATCACCAGCCCCGCCAGCTCGACCGGATAATTGCCGAGTTTTTCCAGAAACGGCGGCATCAGCGTCGATGACGACAGCAGCACCGAACCCACCGCGAACATCGCGACCAGCGCGGCATTCAGATTCCGATCCTTGAACACCCCGCGCGGAATGAACGGCTGCTTGGCCGTGAACATATGCACGATGAACAGATAAAGCCCGATCGCCGCAAGCACGCCATACGTCACAATCTCGGTCGAACTGAACCAATCCTTCTCCTCGCCCCGATCCAGCAGAATCTGCAACGCCGCCAGAAACAGCGAGAGCACGGCAAAGCCGATCCAGTCGAAATGCCCGGTCGAGCGGTTGGCCGCACCGCGCTTCGGCATGAAAAACCCGAGCGCCAGAACCGCGGCGATGCCGAACGGCAGATTGACGAAAAACACATAGCGCCAGTCGTAAAAATACGTCAGATACCCGCCCAGCGTCGGCCCCAGGATCGGCCCGACCATGACGCCGATGCCCCAGATCGCCATCGCCTGCCCACGCTTCTCCGGTGGATAGATGTCCAGCATGGTCGATTGACTGAGCGGCACCAGCGCCGCGCCGAACATGCCCTGCAGCAGCCGGTCCACCACCATCTCACCCAGCGAAGTGGCGATGCCGCACATCATCGAGGTGATGGTGAACCCGATGATCGACACCATGAACACGTTCTTGCGCCCAAACCGCCCGGCCAGCCAACCGACCGGCGCGGTCATGATCGCCGCCGCCACCACATACGAGGTCAGCACCCAGGTAATCTCGTCATACGAGGCCGAGAGCGAACCCTGCATATACGGCAACGACACGTTGGCGATTGTCGCGTCCAGCGCCTGCATCAACGTGCCGATCATGCATCCTGCGGTCACGATCAACCGCGGCATGCCGGAAACCTGCATCACCTCGTTTTTGTTGGACTCACCTGCGGCCATGAAAATTCAGCCGATCAGAACAGGTTCGACAGTTTGTGCTGATGGCCGGTGATGATATCCACCTCGGCCGTCATGCCGTTGCGCAGCACCAGATGCTTGGGCCCATTGGTAATGTTTACCCGCAGCGGAATCCGCTGCACCACCTTCACCCAATTGCCCGATGAATTCTGCGCCGGCAAAATCGAAAAGCTCGAACCGCTGGCCGGTGCGATGCTCGCCACCACCCCGTGCCACAGCTTGCCCGGATAGGTATCGACATGGATCTTCACCTTGTCGCCCGGCTTCACCCAGGTCAGCGCGGTCTCTTTCGGTTGGGCGCGCACCCACACATCCGTGCTCGAAACCAGCCCGAACGCCGCCGTGCCGGCCTGTAAATACATCCCCGGCTGCAACTGCTCGGTTTCGGTCACCACGCCATCGAACGGGGCCCGCACAATCGAATGCCGGTAGTTCAACTGCGCCGCCGCAAGCGCCGCCGCCGCCGCCTTGTACTGGGGCGTATCGGCCAGATGGATTTTCGGATCGCCGGACAATTTCGCCAGATCAACCCCGGCCTGCGCCTGCATCGCCGCCAGATTGGCCTCGGCACCCTGGTATTTATACTTCGCATTGTCATAGTCGGACTGCGTCACGCCGCCGCCATGCACCAGCGAGGCATAGCGCTGATAATTCAGCCGGTCGTTCTCGACCACCGCTTGCTGCACCTTGATCTTCGCGATCTGCGCCTGATAGCCGTGCCGCGCGCCCTCGATCTGCTGCTTCACCTCGGCCAGCTTCGCCTGCGCCTGATCCTCGGCCACCACAAACCGCGTCGGCTGCAACCGGAACAGGATCTGACCCTTGGTAACCGTCTGATGGTCCTTCACATCGACCTGATCGACCAGGCCGGACACATCGGTCGATAAATTGACCCGCGCCGCCTTGATATAGGTATCCGTCACCGAAACCGACCCGCCGCTGAACAGCCAGTACAGCAGCACCGCCAACAAAATCAGCAGCACCCCGCCGATCATCAAGACCGGCCGCAGCAGCTTCGAGCCGCCCCGGCTACGCCCCTCAGACCGGGTCTTCTTGTCGCGCCCCGTGGTCTCGCGGCCCTCGGCATCGCGCGTCACGACCCCGGCGGTTGAACTTGTCTGCGACATCAAGCCATCTCCTGTTCGGCCTTGGCGGCACTGATCATATAGGTGTCGGCCGCACGATCGGCCGTGAGTAAAATTGTTTTCATCCGCATCAATCCATCGATCGTCGCCTCGATCACTTCAGGCGACAGGGTCTTCGTCACGAATTCCGAAATAATGCCGCGCTGCGCCTGGATATCGCGCAGCAACGGGTCCGCCAGCGGGGTCAGATGCAGCCGCCAGATCCGCCGATCCCGCGGGTCCGCCCGCCGCTCCACCAACCCGCGCGCCTCCAGCCGATCCGTCAGCCGCGCCACCGTCATCGGCTCGACCTCGATGATCTCCGCCAGATCCTTCTGCGACAAACCAGGATTATGCGACAGGCGGATCATCATCACCCATTGCGCCCGGTTCATGTCATGCATCCGCGCCCGCCGGTCGATCTCGCGACGCAGCAAACGCGCGACATCATGCAGCAGATACAAAATGTCAGGCTCAGTCTCGGCGCCCGGCGGCGCACAGGAAGTGTTCGGGTCCATTACACGTGTGATAATAGCGATTGATACGAGTAAGCGCCACTGCCCCAGTTCTGCGTTTTTCGCATTGGGCTCTGCGGCGGCGCGATAGGCGGAAAAATGGCGGCCGGCGGCCGCCATTGGCGTGAAAACGCGTGTCAGCCCGCATTTCCATGCATACCTGTTAACCGCACCATAACTCTTCTGCCGTAGTCTCCAATCCGCAGAAACCCCGGGCAAGCCCGCCCGCATTCGGAGCGCCGTTGATGAAGCACCTGTCGATCATCCTGAAATTCCTCTCCATCATGGGCGCGTTCGGCGTCTTCACCATCGCCATGGCGTTCTACGCCACCGGCCAACTCTCCAGCACAGCCCGATCCTACGACAATCTGATTAACCACGACGACAAAGCGTCCTTTCTTGTCGCCAAGGGCAATCGCGCAATGACGGAGGCAGAAGCCTCGATCGGCAACCTCTTGATCTCGACGACTACGGCCGACAATCAAAACGCACTCCACACGCTCGATGCGGCACATCGCCAGCTGGACGATTTTTATACGCGGGCCGCCGCCCTTAGCTCATCCCAGGCCGCCGCGCTCAACGCGATCAAGACCGATGCGGATCACCTGCTCAGTCAGACCTGTGACATCGCGATCAAACAGGGTGCCGCCGCCACCGCGGCGGCGGCCGTCATCGCGTCGCAGGCAACCTACATGACCGGTTGCGAGCCAGCGTTCGGGCCGATCGTCGCGCGCGCCGCCGCCATCGCAAAGGGGCTGGGCGAGAAAGCAGATTCCGAAGCGGGCACTCTGAAAGCAGACGCCGCCCACGCGGTGTTGCTCACCTTCGCCGCAATCCTGATCGGTCTGGCCGTCGTGCTCATCGGTGGCTTCTTGGCGATCCGGACTTGGCTGGTCACCCCGATCAAGGCCCTGCAGAACGTCATGATCGAGCTGTCCGGCGGCAACCTGACCGCCGAAGTCGCCGGCGGCGACCGTCGCGACGAGGTCGGCGGCATGGCACGCGCGGTGCAGGTCTTCAAGGACGCCGGCCTGGAGAAAGTCCGCATCGAAGCCGAGGCTTCGCAAGCCCGCCAGGAGGCCGAAATCCTGCGCCAGCGCAGCGAAGCGGAACGTGAAACCGCCGCCAAGCAGCTCGCCTTCGTGGTCGAATCCCTCGCCACCGGCCTCGAAAAACTCGCCGCCGGCGCCCTCACCTTCCGGCTCGGCCAAAGCTTCGCACCCGAATACGAACGCCTGCGCAGCGACTTCAACGCGGCGATGGAAAAGCTTCAGGACACCATGAAGATCATCACCGCCAACACCGCCGCCATCCGCGCCGGTACCGGCGAAATCTCGGTCGCGGCCGATGATCTGTCACGCCGCACCGAACAACAGGCGGCCAGCCTCGAACAAACCGCCGCAGCCCTCGATCAGATCACCGCAACCGTCCGCCGCACCGCCGAAGGCGCCAACCACGCCCGCGAAGTGGTCGGCACCGCCCAGGCCGATGCCGAACGCAGCGGCGTCGTGGTGCGCGAAGCCGTCGCCGCCATGAGCGGCATCGAAACCTCCTCCCAGCAGATCGGCAACATCATCGGCGTGATCGATGAAATCGCCTTCCAGACCAACCTGCTGGCACTCAACGCCGGCGTCGAAGCCGCCCGCGCGGGCGATGCCGGGCGCGGCTTTGCCGTCGTCGCCTCCGAAGTCCGCGCCCTCGCCCAACGCTCGGCCGACGCCGCCAAGGAAATCAAGGCCCTGATCTCGACCTCGACCCAGCAGGTCGGCTCCGGCGTCGACCTGGTCGGCCAGACCGGCAAGGCCCTGCAGCGCATCGTCACCCAGGTCGGCGAAATCAACAGCGTCGTCGTCCAGATCGCCGCATCCGCCCAGGAACAGGCAACCGGCCTGCATCAGGTCAACGTGGCGGTCAACCAGATGGATCAGGTCACCCAGCAGAACGCCGCAATGGTCGAACAATCCACCGCCGCAAGCCACGCTCTGGCCCAGGAAACCCAAGATCTGTCAGCCCTGATCGCCAAGTTCCAAATCGGCGAAGCCATGAGCGAACAACCGGTGCGCCACGCACCCCGCAAACCTGCCCCCCGCCCCGCACCACCAGTACGCGCCGCCGCGCCAAAAGCCGCCGCCGCCGGCGGTGGACGCAAACTCGAAGTGGTCGGCAACACCGCCGAAAAATGGGAGGATTTCTGATCCCCCCGGTGTTCGCTACAGCGTGAACCCAACCAGGCCAGGTGGCACAGCCCCTGGCCTTTTTGCTGGCACCGTCACCCGTGCAGCGCCTGATGCAGCACCGGCACCGCGCCAGACAGCATGATCTGCACGCCAATGCCCAGCAGAATAAAAGCGGCCAACCGTGACAAAACCCGCCGCCCGGTCGGCCCCAGCAATGCCCCGAGTCGATCCGCCGTGGCGTAGGACAGCCAGATCAACAGCGCCATGACAATGGCCGCGAGCGACAGGCCGGCAAAGAACATCGCGAGCGTCGCCCCCGAGGCCGGATGCTGCGTGCCGAGCGCCACGGCAACCGCAATCGTCCCCGGCCCGGTGGTAAACGGCAGGGTCAGCGGAAAGAACGCAAACCCCGATATATCTTCCGCGGTCTCCTCGGCCTCGGCCCCCGCGCTCACCTGCGCGGTCGCGTGCGCGGCCTGGGCCTGCTTGCGCTCCTCATGCTCTTCCGGCGCATTCAGCATCTGAAACGCCCGCGCCGCCACCACCGCACCGCCCGCCAACCGCAGGGCATTCAGCGAAATGCCAAAAAAACTCAGGATATAACTGCCCGCCCACAACGAAATCAGCATCACCAGCGCGCTGTTCAGCCCAACCCGGCGCGCCAGATTAAGCCGCACCCGATGGCTGCGGCTTTCGGTGATCTCGTTGAAAATAATCGCCCCGCCCAGCGGGTTCACAATCGAGAGCAGGGCCGGGAACGCGAGCAGAAACGCGTCCGCCGCCTCGGCCAGCAGGTTCATCAGCCCGGCAATTCGCTGGCCGCGATGGACGCAAACACCGCCGCCCCGACCGGCAGGATCGCATCGTTGAAATCATAGCGCGGATGATGCAGCGGCATCGCCCCCTTGTCGCCATCCGCCTGCCCGATCCGGAAAAAACACCCCGGCCGCTGCATCGCGTAATAGGCGAAATCCTCGCCCCCCAGCGTCGGCGGCAGCGTGGTATGCACGTTCGCAGCCCCCACCACCGCCCCGGCGGCCCGCGCGACAACCCCCGCCATCGCGCCGTCATTCACCACCGGCGGATAGCCGCTCTGGTAATCCACCTCCGCCTCAACCCCCGCCGCCCGCGCCAGATGCCGGATCAGCTCGGGAATCTCGCGCGCCAGCCGCACCTGATTGGCCGGCGTCAGGTTGCGCACGGTGCCGCTCAGCGTCGCGATCTCCGGAATAACATTGGTCGCACTACCCGCGTGGAACGTACAGATCGACACTACGGTGGATTCCAGCGGATCGACCCGGCGCGACACGATCGACTGCAACCCGAGCACAATCTGCGCCCCCGCCACGATCGGATCGATCGCCGCATGCGGCCGTGCCGCATGGCCGCCGCGCCCGGTCAGGCGGATCACGATATCATCGGTTGCCCCATGCACCGTCCCGGTCGAAGCCGAAATCGCACCCACCGGCAGCGTCGGGTCGTTATGCGCGCCGAACACCGCATCGAACGGAAACCGCTCCAGCAACCCATCCTCGATCATCCGCAACGCACCGGCGCCACCCTCTTCGGCGGGCTGGAAAATGAAATGGATCGTCCCGGCAAAATCCCGCGTCGCCGCCAAATAGCGCGCGGCGGCGAGCAGCATGGTGGTGTGGCCGTCATGGCCGCAGGCATGCATCCGTCCCGGATTCTGCGATTTATACGGCAGATCGTTCGCCTCATCCATCGGCAGCGCGTCCATATCCGCCCGCAGCGCAATCGCCCGGTTGCCCCCCGCGGACGAGCGGCCACCCCGCAGCGTGCCCACCACCCCGGTGCCGCCAACCCCGGTGGTCACCTCGATCCCGAACGAAGCAAGCCGCTCGGCCACCAGGGCCGCGGTGCGATGCTCCTGATAAGCAATTTCAGGGTGAGCATGAAAATCCTGCCGCCAGGCGGCGAATTCGGGCGTCCAGTCGTGCAATTGCGGGTCGATGTTCATGCGCGCCAGCATAACCGCACCAGTTCGATCACGCCAAGCCTTTCCGCACCCCGCCGTTTGGTTTCATACGCCGGCCGAATAGGTCTTACGCCGCAACTGCGGGTTATTGCAGCGCAGCATAACCCCCAATTCTGGCAGCGAGCAGGACACCACCTGCACCAATGTTTTGTTTTCAGGAGTTTCTACCATGCGTAAAATGACCCGTTTGTTGACCATCCTCGCCGTTGCCGGCGCTTTCGCACCGCTCGCCGCCAATGCCAGCTCGGTCGGCACCTCGATGTACCAGCCCGGCCCGCTGATCGTGCATGCCCAGCCGCAGCACAAGGCGGTCAACACCAGCGGCCGCACCGCCCACGCCCAGCAGATGCAGGCGATCGCGCGGAACGGCTGATCCAGGCTGACACGGCTGGGCCACTCGCCGTCTACTAAAAGTGGAGCGAAGGGCGGCACGGGTTCGGTTGTTGAAAAACACCGAAACCGACCGCCTTTCGCCTTGATTGCCCCACAATGAGCGGGCACAAGCCTGCCCATGACAAGCCAAGCGGCACTCGTGCTGTTCTCCGGCGGCCAGGACAGCGCCACCTGCCTCGCCGATGCGCTCGACCGGTTCGACCGGGTCGAGACCATCGGGTTTTTCTACGGCCAGCGTCACGCCGTCGAACTCGAATGCCGCGCCCCGCTCCGCCGCACGATCGCGGCGCTGCAACCCTGGCGCGCCACTTTTGGCCCCGACCACATGCTCGACATCGCCGCCGCCCTCGCCGCGCTGGGTGAAACCGCGATGACGGCGGATATCGAAATCGCCACCACCACCGCCGGCCTGCCCAACACCTTCGTGCCGGGGCGCAACCTGCTGTTCCTCACCTATGCCGCCGCACTCGCCTACCGGCGCGGCCTCGGCGTGCTGGTCGGCGGCATGTGCGAGACCGATTATTCCGGCTACCCCGACTGCCGCAACGACACGATGCGCGCCATGCAATCCGCCCTCGGCCTCGGGCTCGACCGCCCGATCATCATCGACACCCCCTTGATGTACCGCGACAAGGCCGCCACCTGGCGCCTCGCCGAAACCCTCGGCGGCGCCGCGCTGGTCGAGACCATCCGCACCGAAAGCCATAGCTGCTACAAGGGTGATCGCGCGGTCCTGCACGACTGGGGCTATGGCTGCGCCGCCTGCCCGGCGTGCGATCTCCGGGCCGCCGGCTGGGCGCGCTATCGCGCCGGCGCTGTGCCCGGCGGCGATACCATGGACGGAACATGACAATTTTGTTTAACCAGCGCCACCCGGGCGCTGTATGGCGCATCCGATCCGTGCTACGCACACGTAGGACAGGATAAGGACGGACGGCGATGGTTTCCACAACCTGCCGACGCACCATATCAACGTCAGGGACGAAATCACCACCGATCGGCTGCCCCGGCTGGCCGGTTTGAACTTCAGGAACAATCGCAGCGCGATGAACAGGTTGCCGACACGATGAAAACGATCAACGCGATCCGGATGGGCGGGGCCGATGTGCTGCCGCTGGTCGAAGGCGGCAAAGGCGTCGCAATTTCGAACGGGCGTTCGGCCGGCCAATGGGCGGCGTCGGGCGGCGTCGGCACGTTCAGCGCGGTCAATGCCGATTCTTACGATGCGGACGGCAAGCCAATCCCGCAACTCTACCACGGCACCACCAGGCGCGCCCGCCACGAGGAACTCGTGACCTACGCGATCGAAGGCGGCATCGCCCAGGCCCAGCGCGCGCACGAGGAATCCAACGGCCAGGGCCGTATCCACGCCAATATCCTGTGGGAAATGGGTGCCGCCGAGCGCGTCATCACCGGCATTCTCGAAGGTGCCAAGGGGCTGATCAGCGGCATCACCTGCGGTGCCGGCATGCCCTATAAACTGTCCGAAATCGCCTCCAAATTCAACGTCCACTACTATCCCATCGTCTCCTCCGCCCGCGCCTTCAACGCGCTGTGGCGCCGCGCCTATCACAAGGCGGCCGATCTGATGGGCGGCGTCGTCTATGAAGACCCCTGGCTCGCCGGCGGCCACAACGGCCTGTCGAACTCCGAAGATCCCACCAAACCCGAAAACCCGCTGCCGCGCGTCATCGCGCTGCGCAAGCAGATGCGCGAATTCGGCCTCGACGCCACGCCGATCATCATGGCCGGCGGCGTCTGGTGGCTCGAAGAATGGGAGGATTGGCTGGACAACCCCGATGTCGGCCCGATCGCCTTCCAATTCGGCACCCGCCCGCTGCTGACCCAGGAAAGCCCGATCAGCGATGTCTGGAAACAGCGCCTGCTCACCCTCAAGGCAGGCGACATCTTCCTCAACCGCTTCTCGCCCACCGGGTTCTATTCCAGCGCGGTCAACAACGACTTCATCCAGAGCCTGCGCGCCCGCTCCGAACGCCAGGTCGCCTACACCGGCGAGCCGGTCGGCGCCCACACCGCCGAATACGGCGTCGGCCCGCGCAAACGCCCGGTCTGGCTCACCACGACCGACCTCGCCCGCGTGCGCGGCTGGGAACGCGAAGGCTTCGTCGAAGCCCTGCGCACCCCCGACTCGACGCTGGTGTTCGAAACCCAGGCCGCCCTCGAAGACATCCAGCGCGATCAGGTCAATTGCATGGGCTGCCTGTCGCACTGCCGGTTTTCCAACTGGTCGCAGGAAGGCCCGGAGTTCTCGACCGGCAAAAAAGCCGACCCGCGCAGCTTCTGCATCCAGAAAACCCTCCAGGACATCGCCCATGATGGCGAAAACCCGGAATCGGTCGAACGCAACCTGATGTTCAGCGGCCACAACGGCTACCGCTTCGCCACCGACCCGTTCTATTCCAACGGCTTCATCCCCACC
Source organism: Acidiphilium sp. 34-64-41 (assembly GCF_002282635.1). NCBI lineage: Bacteria > Pseudomonadati > Pseudomonadota > Alphaproteobacteria > Acetobacterales > Acidocellaceae > Acidiphilium > Acidiphilium sp. 34-64-41. The sequence continues at coordinate 35,820 of NZ_NCJX01000003.1, forward strand.
GTGAAGCAATTGTTCGAACGGATCATGACCGGCCGCTGACCGCGGCCGCTCACGCGGCGCTACACTACCGCGCTCTGCCCCATCGCCAGGAATTTCTCCCGGCGCTTGGCGCGCAGCGCTTCCGGCGCCATCGTCTTGAGCGGCGCGAGCGCGGTGGCGATCGCCTCGCCCAATTGCGCGACCGCCGCATCCGGCGCGCGATGCGCGCCGCCAAGCGGCTCGGGCACGATCCGGTCGATAATGCCCAACCGCTTCAAATCCTGCGCCGTCACCTTCATCGCCTCGGCGGCCTGCGGGGCCATCGCCCGGTCCTCCCACAGAATCGCCGCACAGCCCTCCGGCGAAATCACCGAATAGATCGCGTGCTCATACATCAGAACCACATCGGCGGCGGCGATCGCAATCGCACCGCCCGAACCACCTTCCCCGATGATGGTCGCAATGAACGGCACCGGAGCCGCAAGACACGCATCGATCCCGCGCGCAATCGCCTCCGCCTGGCCGCGCGCCTCGGCATCGATGCCGGGATACGCCCCCGAAGTATCGACGAACGATAAAATCGGCAGGCCGAACCGCCCCGCCAGCTCGATCATCCGCCGCGCCTTGCGATAGCCCTCCGGCCGCGGCGAGCCGAAATTATGCTTGAGCCGGCTATCGAGATCGGACCCTTTCTCGATCGCGATGACCATGACCGGCTCACCCTGAAACCGCCCCGGCCCCGCGATGATCGCGGCATCCTCGGCAAACGCCCGGTCCCCGGCAAGCGGGGTGAACTCGGTGATCAGCCCGGCGATCATGTCCTTCGCCTTGGGCCGTTCCGGATGCCGCGCCACCTGGGTCTTCTGCCAGGGCGTGAGCTTGCCGTACAAATTGCGCAACTGCCGCTCGGCCTTGTCGGAAAGCTGCGATACCTCCTGGGCGATGTTCAACTCGCCCGGATCGGTCATCCGGCGCAGCTCTTCAATCTTGGCCTCCAGTTCGGCGACCGGTTTTTCGAAATCGAGAAAATGACGCATGGGTGTCGGGTGTCGCAGAACGGCCGTGATGTCAAATCATCCAGCCCTTCAGGGCGGCGCGAGAGGTAAGAAAGAACTTCTTTTTTGTGAACAAAAAAGAAGCAAAAAAAACTTTGTCAATTAGAGTCCGTGCCGGTGAAACCGCCCCCGCCACAGATCAAAAAAGTTTTTTGCTTCTTTTTTACAAAAAAGAAGACCTTACCTTCACACGCCCTCGGCTCCCCGCGCGCGCAGCGCCGCCCGCGCATAAGCCGCGCGCACATACCGATCGGTCGGGTGCGGCTGGCGCGTCTGCAAATGCCCATCCGCCGCCGGCACGCCGAACGCGGCCATCCGGCGTGACAGGATTTCGATCAGATGCGGCGCATCCGCCATTGGCCGTGCGGCATCGTCGCGCAGTACGGAAGTGGTCAGATCATCGCTCGCCGCAATCCGGATCAGCGCGCTCCCCGCGTGCAGCGGCGTCACCAGCGCCGCACCGGCACGGTCGGCTTGCAACTCGCGCTGCCGGCTCCAATGGCTCACCGCCTCGTCGAAACACGCGGTCACGAACAGGCTGAGCGCAAGCCCGGGCAGCAGCACCAGCGTCCGCGGTGGCCGGCGCTGCGCCACCATCATGGCCAGCGCGCTGCGATGCAGGCTGGCGTAGGTCGGCAGGAAGCGCAGGCTGTAAACCGTGTCCTCCCCGGCGAAATGCGCGAGTTCATGCCCGATCACCGCAAGCGTCTCCTCCCGCCCCAGCAGCGACAGGGTGGTGAGCGGCACATGCAGCGTGCGCCCCTCGATCACCCGTTCCTCCGGCAGCAGACGCACCCCGCCCGATGTCACATGAAACCCATCGGTCACCCCCACCACGATATGATCGGGTGCCAGCGCCGCCTGCCGCTGCGCCGCATCGCGCACCAGCGCCCATAATCCCGGCGCATCGGCATCGGCCAATTCGCGCGCCAGCAGCGGATAGGGCTCGGCGGCGAACAGGCTGAACGCCGCGCGCAGCCGCAGCAGGATTTTCCACGCCGCCGCCAGCAGCACCCCCGCCAGCGCAATCGCCAATATCAGCGCGCGCGGATCATCCAGGATCGCCCCAGGATCACCGAACAGCGCCATCACCAGGCTGAACACCACCCCGGCAACACCCAGCGCGATCGCGACATACTGCACGCCCAGCACCGCCGGCAGCGTGCGCCACGTCAGCGCCGCCACCATCACGAGGCGCTCACGCGAGACCACGCTGCCAAACTTGAGCGCGGCGGCCACCAGCCACCCGGCCAATCCGGCGATCAGCGCCACCAAGCCGGCCACCACCGCAAGCACCGTGAACCCGAACCGGATGCGCGCCATCACCACCCGCCCGCCGGTCCGATCACGCGCACCGCGCACCAGCGCCAGCGCGTCCGACGCCGCAAGCCGCCTACCATCCCGAAACGTCAGCACCGTGTGCGGATCACGCGTCACCACCGCGCCGATCTGCCCAACCTCACGGTCGAACCCCTGCGCCATCCGCACGCGTTGCGCCACGCCATGCCCGACCACCGGCACCTGCCAAAGGCCGAACGCGAGCAACGCCACCGGCACCGCCACCATCAATCCGGCCAGACGAACTAGCGAAGTCTGACTTGGTGCAACGGTCATGTCGATCCCTCCCGCCGCGCTCAATCGTTCAGTGCGAACGACAGCCGCGGATATGTCCTGAACAACGTAGCGCCATATTTTGCCGCCTCGTCGCCGACGCCCGATGATTGATCAGTCGCAACCGCAACCGCCAGCGCCGATGCCCGGTGGTGCAGCCCGGTACCTTTTTTGGTCATCTGCGCCGCAAGCTCCGCCGCCGCGATCGCCCGCACCGGTGCCGTGGGCGGCCCATCCGGCACGATCTTGCCCAGCGCATACAGCCGCGCAAGCTGAAACGCCGCCCGTGCGCTGCCGTCGTGCATCGCCCGCGTGTACCACACCGCCGCCTCTCGATCCGACCGCGTGAGGTTCCAAAACCCCTCCAACCACGCATCCCCGACGAATCGCTCGGCGCTCTCCGAAGGATAGGGCAGGGTGGCCGCCGTCACCATCCAGCGCTCGCCCTCGCCATGCAGCTTGGCGGCACGGGTAGGGTCGGTGGTTTTCAGCCGGGCGTATCGGCGGATCAGCAGCGACGCATAGGCAAAGCATCCCCTGTGATACCCGCGCAGTGCCGACACATGATAAAGTGCATCTCTCAGCGATCCGGCCGTCGGCGCCGCGGCGGCGCCCGACAATGCCCCCGCCGCCGCCGCGCTCAACACTGGCAGCACCGCGACCTTGGGATGAAGTTGCAGCAGAACCGCCGCCTGCGCGGCACTGCGCGCCGAACCGGCGGCAATCGCCGCGGCATACGCCCGCTGCGCCGCCGCCAGATCGACCACCGTCCGATCGGAACCGGCCCCGAACAGCCGGATGTCCCCCAGCGACGAACAGGCCGCCACTCGCACAACCCGATCATCCCCCGCCGCGCAGCGTGAAGCGAGCGTTGCAAGCCCCGTCGCCCGATCGGCCGGAATCGCGTGCCGATAGCCGTAAACCTGCTGCGCCGCGATGAACACATCGGCCAGCGCCCGGGTCCGTGCATCCGGCGAATGTGCCATGGCGAGCGCCTGCTTGCCCGAAACATTCGGCGCGTACAGCGCACTGCGATGCCACACCGCGACCGGATAGGGTTTCGGCAATCCCGCCGGACCATGCCGCCCGCTCACAACCGCAATACCGGCGATCATCAGGCACCACAGCCCAACCAGCGCGTAGAAAATCCGGTCCGCCCGCGTTGTTGCCGGCTTCACGCCGCGCGCTCCGCCCTCGTACGGAAATCCCAGCCGCCGCCGCTGGCCTTGCGCGCATTGCCGATCAAAAACGTCACATCCGCCGCCACCAGCCCCCGGCCGCGCCGCGCCATCACCTGAATCGTGATCAGCAGACCGACGCTCACCAGAAGCCCGATCGCCCCGATCGAACCACCATCGATCTCGACCAGCCCGAGCCCCGCCCGCAGCGACATCGCGAGCAACATGAGCGACACCGCGACCAGCCCGGCAAACGCCACGCCGGTCGGCTGGCGGTAAACCCCCCAGCCGGTCATCGCGATGCTCGCGGCAAACCCCAGAATGAACAGCGAAAGCAAAATCTGCGCGACCGGCGGCAGCATCGGCGCATCAGCCACCACCAGCACGTTGAGCGACAGCAACAGGGCATAAATAATGCAAAGGACAGCCAGCGTCATCGCCACGCGCGGCACCGCCGGCGCCTGCGGTGCCGCCGGCAGCAGTGCAACCATCCGCGCCAACGCCGCATCCTGGCGTCGCGTCAGCGCGCCACCAACCTCGTATTGCGCCTTGATTTCCTGATAAACCGCAATCCGCTCGGCGGTCGATCGCGGTTCCGGCAATGCCTGCCAGGCAGCCCGCACCGATTTCTGTACCGCCCGTAGCTTGAACCCTGCCGCCATTGTCGCTCCCTCGTTGGCTCAAAGATGTCAGAGATACGATGTAACCGACAGATCATGAGAAGTCCTGCGCTTTGTGAACAAAAAAAGCACAAAGACAATTTTTTAGTGCGAGTCCGCGCCACCCGCAGCACCCAACCCCCGCACCAGCGCCACCGCCTGCCCCAGCACCCCCGCCAGCGCCGCCCGTTGCGCGGCAACCAGATCGGGCGCCGTCACCCCCGCCAGCGGCGCCGTCGCCCGCAGCCGCCGCTGCGCCAACGGCCGCTCGCCGATCCCCACCGGCTTGGCCACCACCAGCGTCAACGCCGCCCGCGCGACATGAGCCGCCGGATCAGCCAACAGCGTATCCAGCGTCCCCTCCACGATCAGATCCGGCGTCAGCGAACTACCCTCGCCCACCACGGCGGCAAACGCGCCCGAAGCCTCCAACCAGGCGATCAGCGCGGCGGTGCTCGCCTGCGCCGGCGCGGTCGCCCAGCGATTGTAATACCCCTGATGAATGCTGCCATCGGCCAGCAGCGTGATCAGCCCGCGCTGGCTCAGCGTCGGCCCGGCGGCAATCCCCTGCACCTGCACCACCCCGCGTCCACCCACCCCGGGACCCACCGGCGGCGGCGGTGCCAAGGGCCAATCGCTCCGCGCGACATATGGCTGCTTGGCCAGAATGCCGCCGCACCCGGCCAGCGCCAGCGGTGTCGCAAGCAGAAAATGGCGGCGATCGAGGCTCATCATGCGTCGGCTCCCAAACATCAGCGCGGCGTCCGCGGCGGCGGCGGCGCGCCCCGCAACACCACCGCCGGATTATTCTTCAACGTCTCGGATAGCTCATCGAGGTTGGACGATGCCTGATCCAGATTGCGCAAAATCGGCATCATCTGCCGCGTCAGCGTCGCCGTCGCCCGGTTCGCCGTCGCAACCGTCGCCTTGGTATCCGCCAGCAGCGCCGGCATCGCGGCGGTCGCGGTCGCCAATTCACGGCTGGTCCGATCCAGCTGATCCAGAATCGCATTGGTCTTCGCCCCATCCGCCAGATTACGGATCGAAGCGGTCGTCGCCGGCAGATCCGCCTGCGCCACCTGCGATTTCAACTCCGCCAGCAACCCGTTGGCATTCGCGATCGCCTGATGCGCATCCCCGGTGGTAATCTCCTGATTCAGCGTATCGATCGTCGAGGTCAGCAGCTTCACCGTCTGATCGAATTTCACCCCGTTCATATTGGTCAGAAAATTCTGCACCGCATCCTGCACCTGCGTCAGCGTGCTCGGAATCGAGGGGATCACCACGCTGCGCGGATGCCACGCGATCGGCTTGACCGGATGCTGCGTCGGCGAGACGAAGCTGAGCTCCAGATACGCAAGCCCGGTAATCCCCTGCGGTGCCACCTGCACCCGCAACCCATGATCGATCGCCCCGCCGAAATTCGCATCCGGCCCGATCTTCTTCGGATCGACCCGAAACCGCACCACCACCTGATGATACACCGGCTTGACCAGATCTGCCGGATTGGCCGGCGGATACTCCGCCGAAACCAGCCCGATATCCGTCACCTTGCCGATCGTCACCCCCCGGAACTTCACCGCCGAGCCGACATCGAGCCCCTGCACCGATTCCGCGAAATACGATTCATAATTCAGCCCCGAGCGGAACGCATTGCCCGACAAAATGAAAATCGCGGCGATCAGCACGACAATGCCGCCCAGCACGAACAACCCGGTCCGCAGCGCCGCCCCCTTACCCTCCATCGCCGCCGTTCCTCTCGCAATCCATCATGGGGCATCCCGGTTGAAAAACGCGCGCACCGTCGGGTGCGTGCTCGATTGCTGCAAATCGCGCGGCACCCCGAGCGCGATCATGCCGCGCGCCTCGCGATCGAGCATGACACACCGGTCCGCGATCGCGAAAATCGACTGCAACTCATGCGTGACCACCACAAACGTGCAATCCAGCGTCGCCCGCAAATCCAAAATCAACCGGTCCAACCCCGCCCCGGTGATCGGATCGAGCCCCGCCGAAGGCTCATCGAGAAACAAAATCGGCGGGTCCAGCGCCAGCGCCCGCGCAATCGCCGCCCGCTTCGCCATGCCGCCCGAAATCTCGGATGGCAGCAAATTCACCGCCTCGGCCAGCCCGACCATCGCGAGCTTGATCCGCGCAATCTCCGCCCGCGCCCGCGCCGGCAAATCCGTGAACATCGCCAGCGGCAACATCACGTTCTCCAGCAGTGTCATCGAACCGAATAGCGCGCCCGATTGAAACATCACGCCAATCTCGCGCCGCACCGCTGCGACCCGCTCCACCACATCATAGCCGCCCACGCTGATATGCCCCTTGGTCGGCGTCAGCAGCCCGATCATCTGCTTGAGCAGCGTCGATTTGCCGCACCCCGACCCGCCGAGCACCACGAACACCTCGCCGGTCGCAACCGTAAAACTCACATCCTCGAAAATCACCCGCCCGCCGAAACTCTGCCCGGCATGATCCACCACGATCGCCGGCCCGCAAGCCGCGCTCACAGGCCCAACCGATAAAAAATCACCGCGAACAGCCCATCGAGCAAAATCGTCACCACGATCCCGCCCACCACCGCCGATGTCGCCGCCTCGCCCACCGCGCGCGGCCCGCCCCCCGCGGTCAACCCCGCCCGGCACCCGATCAACCCGATCGCCGCCCCAAACACCACCGCCTTGAACAGCCCGAGCAACAGATCATACGGCCCGGTCGCCATCTGGATCTGATTGAGAATCGCCGAAGGCGGAAACCCCAGGATCATCATCACCAGCCCCATGCCCAGCACCCCGGCAATGTCCACCCCCAGCGCCAGCGCCGGCATCACCACCATCGCCGCCGCCATCCGTGGAATCACCAGCATCGTCTCGGCATCGATCCCCATGGTCGTCAGCGCCGCCACCTCCTCGTTGACCACCATGGTGCCCAATTCGGCCGCGAACGCCGACCCGGTCCGCCCCGCCAGAATAACCGCCCCCAGCAGCGGCCCCAACTCCCGAAACAACGACAGCGACACCAGCGCCGCCACATAAATGTCCGCCCCGAACTGCCTCATCGGAATCGCCGACTGGAACGCCAGGATCATCCCGATCAGAAATCCCATCATCCCCACCAGCGGCATCGCCTGCGTCCCCGCCCGCTCCACCAGCCGGAAAAAATTACCCCCCCGCAAAAACCGCAGCTTGCCCGGCAGGCGCGCCGTCGCCAGAATCGTCTGGCCGAAAAACGTCACCCGGATCAAAAATGTCCGCCATACGCTGGTGCGCGCCACCGTCCGCGCCGGCACCTTCGCCGTCACCCCGTCCGGCACCGCCAGGCGCAGCCGCGCCATCAACTGCGCCGGCTTCTCGCCCAGCCCGCGCCACTCGATCCGCCCCGAATGATCCCGCTCCAGCGCCAGCAGCAGCGCCGCCCCCGATGTATCGATCAGTTCAGCCCCGGCAACATCGATCGCGAGCCCACCCCCCGCCCGCCGCGCCGCATCCACCGCGCGGATCCATACCGGCGCCAACGCCGTCGCGGTCAGCGGCCCGGCCAGGCTGATCACCGTGCCGCCGCCCTCGCTGGCAACCTCAAGCTGAACCGCCGTCATCCGAGCCATGCAGGCACGTGCAATCCCATATGATGAGCGACCTGCAGGCCGCCAGCGTGAATCATCGTCAATGCCACATATAGCACGATGGCAAGCCCAACCCAGACCAGCCAGCGATGCCGCGTCAACAACCGCGCCACGATATTCGCGGCCAACCCCATCAACGCCACCGAAAACACCAGCCCGCCCGCCAGCAGCACCGGATGATCCCGCGCCGCCCCCGCCACCGCCAGCACATTGTCCAGACTCATCGACAGATCGGCAATCACGATCCGGATCGCCGCATCCCGCAGCCGCGACGGCGCCGCCTCATTCACCGCAAGCGGCTGGCGCCGAAACTCCCGCCACGATTTCCACGCGACATACAAAAGCAGAATCCCGCCCGCCAACGTCAGCCCGATCACCGCCAGCAGCCGCAACGCCACCAACGCCAACCCGATCCGAATGACCGTCGCCGCCCCCACCCCGATCAAAATCGCCTGCCGCTGCTGCGCCTTCGGCAACCGCGCCACCGCGAGCCCGATCACGATCGCATTGTCCCCGGCCAACACCAGATCGATCAGCAAAACCTGCGCCAGCACGGCAAGATCGGCGAGAGCCATGTTCATGCAGCGTGGTTCGCGTCTGCGTCCTTGGTTGTCAACCGGAACGCCAGGGCAGGGGCAGGAAGGTCTTCTTTTTTGTGAACAAAAAAGAAGCAAAAAAAACTTCGTTCGTTCGCGCCCGTGCCGATCGACCGTCTCAAACTCAATATTGTTTACCCGATCTTGAGATTCTGTGCTAGCAAAATGAGACCAGCGATGATTCCGAACCCCAGGGGCGCGACCGATGAAGACCGCTTCCGCAGCGGCAGGCCAATCGAGCAAAGCGGCTCCGCCACACCAGGTACGCGGATCGGCCATCGCCAAAAACAACTGGGTCCTGCTCGCACGCATCGTCATCGTAGCCGGGCTCGACGATCTGCTCTTCGTCCCCTTCTTCCTCGCCGAGCATTCACTCACCCAGGCCGCGATGAACCTGTTCAGCGCTGGCCTCTACGCCGTCATCCACCGCCTGCTCAAGCACAGGCGCAACCGCCTCGCCGTCGCGCTGATCTGGGCGGAAGTCTTCGGCCACGCCACCATCGGAACCCTGCTCAGCGGATGGAACAGCGGCTATTTCTTCTATCTCCTCATGTTCGTGCCCACAATCGCCATCAGCATGCCGCGCCGGCGCGCCATCATCCTCATCGCCTGGCTATGGGCCTATTTCATCGCCCTGATGATCCTCGCCGCAACACTGCACCCGCTCGCGCCGATCGGCCACGCCGCCCTCGTGTTCCTGCAAGCCTACAACGCCACGGTCCTGATCGGCATGGTCACCTACTTCACCCTGATGTACCGCCGCCTCGCCATCGCCGCCGAACAGAAACTCCAGCGCCTCGCCACCACCGATCCCCTGACCGGATTGCTCAACCGCCGCTCTACCATCGAAATGGCCGCCCGCAGCATCGCCGCCGCCGAGCGCGGCAGTGCCGATCTATCCTTCATCCTCGTCGATATCGATCATTTCAAACTCATCAACGACCGGTTCGGCCACAAAGCGGGCGATGGCATCCTGACCACGGTCGCCGCCGAACTCAGCGAGCTGATCCGCGGCGAGGATATCCTGGCCCGCTGGGGCGGCGAAGAGTTTCTCGTCGTCCTGCCCGACACACCAATCGAAGGCGCCGCCGAACTCGCAACCCGGTTTCAGGAACGCTTCACCGCCTTCAAGCCGCAGATTTGCGAGCACAACGTCAGCATCAGCCTCACCATGGGCATCAGCACCCTAGCCCCCGGCGAATCCTTCGATGCCGCCGTCGCCCGCGCCGATCAAGCCCTCTATCGCGGCAAAGACCAGGGACGAAACCGTATCATCCTCGATACGGGCAACACCGGGTCACCGCAGGACAAGGTCACGGCAGCGTAGCTCTTCTTTTTTGCGAACAAAAAAGAAGCAAAAAAACTTCACCAATCTGAGCCCGTGCCGCCTCAAACGCCCGTGCCCCGGAGTCAAAAAGTTTTTTGCTTCTTTTTTCCAAAAAAGAAGCCTTCCCTTTTCCCGCGCCCACCCCTTGCCAACCCAACCGCCCCCGCCCAAAACCGCCGCGCGAGCAAGGAGACCCCGATGGTACCGCGTTATTCCCGCCCCCTCATGGTGGCGATCTGGCAGGATCTGAACCGCTACCGCATCTGGTTCGAAATCGAGGCGCTGGCCGCCGAAGCCATGGTCGCCACCGGCGATGTCCCAGCCGAAGCCGCCGCCGCCATCCGCGCCCACGGCGGCGCCGCGATCGCTGCGATGACCAAGGCCGATGTCACCAAAATCGCCGACATCGAAGCCGTCACCCGCCACGACGTCATCGCCTTCCTCACCTGGCTCGCCGAACCGATCGGGCCGGACAGCCGCTTCGTCCACCTCGGCATGACCAGCTCGGACGTGCTGGACACCTGCCTCGCCGTCCAGCTCACCCAGGCGACCGACCTCCTCCTCCAGGGCATCGATGCCGTCATGGCGGCGCTGAAAAAACGCGCGCTCGAACACAAACTCACCCCCACCATCGGCCGCAGCCACGGCATCCACGCCGAACCCACCAGCTTCGGCCTCAAACTCGCCGGCCACTACGCCGAATTCGCCCGCAATCGCGCCCGCCTGCTCGCCGCGCGCACCGAAATCGCCACCTGCGCCATCTCCGGCGCCGTCGGCACCTTCGCCCATCTCGACCCGCGCATCGAAGCCCATGTCGCCGCCCAACTCGGCCTCGCGGTCGAACCGGTCTCGACCCAGATCATCCCGCGCGACCGCCACGCCGCCTATTTCTGCACCCTCGCGGTGATCGCCTCCGGCATCGAACGCCTCGCCACCGAAATCCGCCACCTCCAGCGCTCGGAAGTCCGCGAAGCCGAGGAGTTCTTCCACCCCGGCCAGAAAGGTTCGTCGGCCATGCCGCACAAGCGCAATCCGGTCCTGTCGGAAAACCTCACCGGCCTCGCCCGCATCGTGCGCGGCTACGCACTCCCCGCCCTCGAAAACGTCGCCCTCTGGCACGAGCGCGACATCAGCCACTCCTCGGTCGAACGCGTGATCGCCCCCGACGCCACCATCACCCTCGACTTCGCCCTCAACCGCCTCGCCGGCATGATCGACAAACTGACCATCTACCCCGACCGCATGACCGAAAACCTCGAAAGCCTCGGCGGCGTCGTCCACTCCGGCGAAATCCTCCTCCTCCTCGCCCGCTCCGGCATCTCGCGCGAAGATTCCTATAAAATCATCCAGCGCAACGCCATGGCCACCTGGATCACCCTCGGCCACCCCGACGCCAAACGCTTCCGCGACCACCTCCTCGCCGACCCCGAAGTCGCCGGCCGCATCACCCCCGAAGCGATCGACACCGCGATGAACCCGCACCTCCACCTCGCCCGGATCGAAACCATCTTCGCGCGGGTGTTTCAGGAATAGAGGCAGATCAACGCTTCTTTTTGAAAGAAACCGTTTCCCCGTCCGGCGCGCTGGCCACGCGCGCCAAATCCGGCAACCGCCCGACGGCCTCGGCAGCGAAGCCGGCCTGCTCATCGTCGTCGTTGGTCGACAAGGACCAATCCCCATACGCCCTGAGTGTCGGAATCTTTTACATCTAAATTATTGCACACGCTTATGTCATTGTTTTTACTGAAATGAAAAATTGGTACATAAATTGCAACGATTTCGTTGCGAGTGTGCATGGTTGCATGCCGAATACAATGGAAGGTTAATTGAATGCGAAATTTGAAAAAACTGCTTCTTCTGACTGCCGCGTCAGCGTCGCTGGCCGTCGTCAGCCTCGGCGCCGCTCAGGCCGGAACGATCGACGTCGTCTGGAACTTCGTCGGCAACAATTCCAACCTTGGAACCACCCAGACCTACGCAAGCACCCCTGTCCTCAACCCGCCGATCGACATCACCGCGAGCGGCTTTACCAGCTCCGACAGCGGCGTTGTCGCTCAGGACCTCTACGGCAAAAACGGCGGCCCCAACAGCGGCGAACAAGGTGTCGGCCTAACGAACGATCCGACGGGCGATCACGAAATCACGCCCGGCAGCTTCATCCAGCTCGACCTGATCAATCTGGCCGATTCTTCGCAGATCACCAACATGGCGCTCAGCTTCCAGGCCGGCAGCACCACCGGCAGCGACGAATGGGCGGTCTACGGCTCCAACGCCGCCGGCGGGTTCGGCACGACTGAGCTCGCCACCGGCACCAATAATAAGCTCGTTGGCAATCTCGCCGGCAACATCATCGGCACCTACCGCTATCTCGACGTTACCGCCCTCAAAGGCAACATCCTGCTCGCCGAAGTCGACAACAAGGTGAACGTCCCGGAACCCGGCTCTCTCGCCTTGCTCGGCACCGGCCTGATCGGTCTCGGCCTGGTACTCCGCCGCCGCCGCAAAACCACCTGACCAGCCCCACCGCGCGCGGTGCGTCCCGATCGTCGGGCCGCACCGCCCGCAATCACCCCACACGACCCTCCCGCATCACGGCAACCCGCCGGCCACACGGCAATGGATCGATCAGGGGGGCGGCGGAGGAAGTAAGGCTTCTTTTTTGTAAAAAAGAAGCAAAAAACTTTTATTAATCTAGGACTTGGGCTTGGGGCTAAAATAGCCCCGGCCCAATAGCTAACAATAATTCTAACAAAACGCTTTCCCACCCCCCGTCCCGCGTCCTATCATCCTCGCGTGCCAGCAACCCCAACCAATCCCCCGTTCGTCATCCGCTGCTTCATCGTCATGATGAACGCGCTGTGCGACGCCGTGGCCGAACACGGCCCGGCCGGTTACGTCCCCGTCCCGATGGTCAATCTGATCTGGACCCGCCTGCAAAACCTCACCACCCGCTTCCTCGCCGCCCTC
>NZ_NCJX01000082.1:0-11834 GCF_002282635.1 Acidiphilium sp. 34-64-41
AATCGAAGCCCAACTCGCCGCCATCAAGCGCAAACCACGTCTCGTGCAATCATTCTTCAAAGCACCAAATGTCGCCTATATTACCGACTGCTGAGTAACGTCGATGTTTCGTTGGCTGAGATGTCGTGGGCTTGGCCAGTCGTTCTGCTGTAGCTACTCATTGTCGTTTCCTTGCCTATAGGGTGACTTTTTGCACGCGATCGCCTCGTCAGATTCGATTGTGAGGTAGTCGCGCAACCATTGCGGAAAGACGCAGTCCATGATCCAGGCGCAGACGGATCGAGACGTCACCATCGACACCCGGATCAACAAGCTAAAGTCTAATGCTTGCCGGCTGCCTTGCCACTTTGCTGATGCGCATCAGTCGAATGCTTGTGGGCAGCACTCGAGTGTTCATGCGCCTTTGTGGAATGCTGCTGGGCGGCGGCGTGATCACCTTTGTCATGGTGTTCAGCAGCAGTATGATGGGCTTTAGCAGCAGTTTCGTGGGCTTTGGCTGCTTCTTTGTGGTTGGAACTGGCCATGTGAGTTTCCTTTGAGTTGATCCGCGGATTAATCCCGTGGTTCGTTCGAGATGGCGGTCGAAAGAGTCTGGTTCAAATGAAATCGCAGCCATTCATTTCGATAAAACGTTGTTTACGCGAAAGTTATTGTACAAATACTGTGGTTCACTGATCACGATTTGCCCACGGATTTCCACGGCAAGATCGCATGGTCGGACAGCAGGGAAGCGTCAGGAGTTTGTGTAACGTTACTGTAGCTGCGTTCTGGTCTTTAGGCTGACGATCTATGCCGGCTGGTGCGGCCGTCGCGTGACGCCCACTTCTGGGCCAAGTCGCGCCAAATTCGGATATCCGGGGCGCCGACGGGGGCGTGAATCAGCGGCGTTGGGGGACAAATCATTCGCAATTAGATCGTCGGGCTCATCTCGCTGTTCTAATTTAGGCGATTGCTGGGCGCGATGATGAGGTTTTTGGGATTGTCGAATTTTTCATAGCGCGAATTCTCGCTGAAGGGCCAACCCGCGACCATGGCATCACTCACTAACGTCAAAATCACCCCTGACGATGGCGTGAGCTCCTGTCCGATAAAGTCTGCCCAGAAAGGGTCTGGCGACGAGCTGCCAGGTTGGAAAAAAGCTTAAGCCCAAGATCAAGAGATTTCGTGAGGCGATGAAGCGTCGCTGTGCGGCGATGCTCAAAGACCAAGGGGATGCGATCATCGTTTTGAAAAAGGCCAACACAAACGTAGCGTTTATGGATCGCGGGGTGTTTGGAACGGTGTACTGTCATAAGGGAGTTGCATAATTTAAGGCATTCGGTCACTCAGATCACCATTCGCCGATCAAGGACCTAGATTGCCAGCACGATATTGCGTGATCAGCAGATCGCGCAGCAGATATGGATACACAGGATGTTGCGGATGTGGCAGGCTTGTCCTTGGTCTTTGACAAATCGGCGCCAGACCCATCTGGCCCAGCAGCCGGCGTGCGCGGTGCCGGCCGATACGCTGGCCGAGCCTGCGTAAATGCAACACCATCTGTCGCGCGCCGTAAAACAGGTGCTCCAGAAGCACCTCGTCAATCAGCCGCATCAGCGCCAGCGTGGCGGCACTCTCACCCCGGGGCCGATGATAAACACCGGAGCGGTTGAGCCCAACCAGCGCGCATTGCCGCACCACCGAAAGCCCCGGATGTGACGACACGATCATCGCCCGCCGCTCGCCCAGGCTCATTGACTGAGCCCTTTGGCCAAAAAATCCCGTTCCACCACCAATTGTCCAATCTTCGCGCGCAACTGGTCAACCTCGGCCGGACTGCAAGCCGCCGCGGGGTCCGGCTTGCCCGAAAAACTCAAAGCCATGCCCTCAATAGCCTGCCTCTTCCAAGCCGCGATCATCGTCTGGTGAACACCATGTTTGGGAGCCAGTTCGGCCAGCGTCAGCTTGCCCTCGATCGCCTCCAAAGCCACTTTCGCCTTGAATTCAGCCGTGTACCGTTTGCGGGTTACCTTGCCCATAAAACCCCGTCCTTTTCGTCACGGGAATAGCTTACAACCCTGTCCGATTTTCCGGGACCAGTTCACTTTTGGTACCGATGACTTTGAGGGATAGCGAAAAAAATTTCGCGCGCCGACGGTTGCCGCCCGATCCGGCCAATGACGCCAGAGAGCAGGCGATCATCAAAAATGCAAACTTCCGGATTGTCACGAAAATGTGATGCGGGGCCATCTAAACCACCTGCTGGCCCGTTTCGCCGTAGCTCTGGCGTATCGGGTCTAAAAGGCGACGTGTGGATAAGCGCCACAAGCCTTTGATTTAGATGGTGGGCGCGACAGGGATTGAACCTGTGACCCCCGCCGTGTGAAGGCGATGCTCTACCGCTGAGCTACGCGCCCGATCCGACCGGTGATCTAGCTTTACCCGGGGATTGACGCAAGAGGGCGCCAATCGGTCACGTCGCCCGGGTCGGGCGGGCGCTGGCGAAGGCGATGCCGAGGAAGCCGACCAGGCATGCCACGCTGAAGCCGTTCAGCGTGATCAGGCTCGAATATTCAGCCCCGCTGTAGCGCTTCAGCGGCACCCAGGTGCTGAACCGCAGCACGCCATAGGCGATGAACGGCAAAGCCGCGATCGCGAGCGAGACGATGCGTTCGCGCTGGTGAAACCCCAGCGTGCCGAGCAGGACGCAGGGGATCAGGAACAGCGCAGTGCCAGAGGCGAACCCCAGCACCGCGCTGCACCACACCGTGTTCAGCACGCCGACCACCGTCAACACCAGCCGGCCCGCCAGCCCGTTGCGCCGCGCGATGGCGGGCACCACCGCCCAGAACGGAAAGGAACACAGCGTCAGCAGGATCGACGGTGCCGCATCGCGCCCGAGCACCGCCCAGAGATAGAGCGGATAGAACGGCGTATTGCCGGCCAGCACCATTGCCACCTTGTTCAGCGCGAAGGTCAGCGGGTCGTCATGCGCGATGTAGCGGCTGAGTGCAGCGAACAGCGACTTCATCCCGCCGGGCGCAGCCGGTAATGGCTGACGCCCCAGGCATCGCCGCCGCGATAGCCGAACAACCCCTCGGTCGCGAGGAAAAACAGCCGCCAGCGGCGCTTCCACAACCCGGCATCGGCTCGGTAGACCGATTGCAGGATATCATCGATCGCGCCCTCATGCCGGTCGTAATTGTCGAGCCAGTCGCGCGCGGTGCGGGCATAATGCGCGCCGCTCCAGCGCCAGTCCGCCTCCAGCGTGAACAGGTCGGGAAACTGGGTGATCAACCCGTGGCTCGGCATGATGCCGCCCGTGAAAAAATGCTGGGCGATCCAATCCGAGCGGTCGTGATGATCGAACCGATAGGTGCCGCGCCGGTGAGAAAACACGTGCAGGAACAGCCTGCCCTCCGGCGCCAGCCAGTGGCGGATGCGGCCGAGCAATTCGCGCCAGTTCGACATATGCTCGAACATCTCGACCGAAACCACCCGGTCGAACCGCGCATCCGTCTCAAAATCGTTCATGTCGGCGGTGATGATCGTGAGGTTGTCAAAACCGCGCGCCGCCGCCTGCGCCTCGATATAAGCGCGCTGCGAGGCCGAGTTCGAAACTGCGGTGATACGTGCGGCCGGATAATGCTCGGCCATCCACAGGCTCAGCGATCCCCAGCCGCAGCCGAGTTCCAGAATGCGCTGCCCATTCGCCAGACCGGCATTAGCGCAGGTGCGTTCGAGTGCGGCAATCTCGGCATCGGCCAGCGTGCTCTGGGCGGAATCATAGAAGCAGGAGGAATATTTCCGCCGTGGCCCGAGGACCAGGCCGAAAAATGCCGCCGGCACCTCATAGTGCTGGGCGTTCGCCGCATCGGGATGCAGCGCAACCGGCAGACGCGCCATCTCGAGCGCAAATTCGCACTCTGTCGTGTCCGACGCATCGGCCAGCTTCCGGTCGGTCCGCCCGACCAGCCCGGCAATGCCCTTGCGGGTCAGGCTGTCGGGGATCGGCAGGCGTTCGGCGACATCGGCCATGGTGGCTGCGAAATTCATCGGTCTCTCCGGGGCAAGGGTCCTACCCCCGGAGTACGCCGCAACGCGGCCATTGGATGATGCAGAATCGACATGTGCCCGATCCCGCATGGTTATTGGCGCTTGGGCGGCAGTGGAATCATCGCACTCACCCTCGCCTGATAGTCGCGGTAGGCGGCCCCGCGCGACTCCACCATTTCCCGCTCCAGCGGTGGCACGCCGGAGATTTTATCGAGCAGCACATACATGAACACCGGCCCAATCAGGGCGAGCAACCCCGGCCACCACAGCCCGGCCAGCGCGATCAGCGGATAGCTCAGCCAGATCAGGAACTCGAAAAAATAGTTCGGATGGCGCGACCACGCCCACAATCCGGCCTCGCACACCTTGCCCTTGTTCGATTTGTCGGCACGGAACGCATGCATCTGCCGGTCCGCCAGCGCCTCACCGCCGATCGAGATCGCGAACACCGCAAGCCCCGCCAAAGTCCAGCCGAACGACAAGGGATGCGGATTATTGGCCGCGGTCATCACGCACAGCGCCAGCAGCCAGGCCACCACCGCCTGGATCATCAACAGCCAGAACATCCGCGATTCGAACGCCGCCCCCCACTCCGCCCGAAACCGGGCATAACGCGCATCCTCATGCGTGATCGCGCGCGTGCGCTGCACGATGTAGCCGCCCAGCCGGGCCGCCCACAGCAGCACCAGCGCCGCCACCAGCAACCGCCGCCCCACCGGCGCCGGACCAATCGGCACCAGCGCGCCAATCGCCCCCGCAACGCCGGTGCCGAACGTCCAGAACGCATCGACCCAGCCCGAATTGCGCGTGCGCTTCTGCGCCGCCCAGGCCCCCGCCATCACCAGAGCCAGAAACACCAGCAGCACGATCGCAAGAATGAAATAAGCCATCAACTTAAGATTCATCGCGCCGGCACCCCGTCAAGAGGGCGGCTTCGGTGTAGCGATAGATTGGCCTATAACGCCATCAGCCCAACCAGGAGCCAAGCCATGTCCCGGATCGACGAAAGCCGCACATTCATCCCCGTCTCCATCGCGGTCATGACCGTGTCCGACACAAGAACCTCGGCCAACGATACCTCCGGCGATACACTCTCTGCCCGCATCACCACCGCCGGCCACCACCTTGCCGATCGGACCATCCTGCGCGACGACGCGGACCTGATCGAAACCCAACTCCGCACGTGGATCGCCAACCCCGCCATCGACGTCGTCATCACCACCGGCGGCACCGGGATCACCGGCCGCGACGTCACCCCCGAAGCATTCGACCGCGTGCTCGACAAACACATCGAAGGCTTCGGCGAACTGTTCCGCATGCTCAGCTACCAGAAAATCGGCACATCCACGATCCAGTCCCGCGCCATCGGCGGCGTCGCCGGCGGCACCTACCTGTTCGCCCTGCCCGGCTCAACCGGCGCCGTCAAAGACGGCTGGGATGATATCCTGCTGTTCCAACTGGACGCCCGCCACCGCCCCTGCAACCTCGTCGAACTCATGCCCCGCCTGCAGGAACATCTCGCCACGACATCGCCTTGATGGCCTATGGCCTTTGGGGTGAGGGGTGGAGTTGAAAGCACCGCCAGGGGCGGGTTGCCGAGCGTAGTGACCGGACCAGGATTGGTTCTGGCCGACGTTGGTCCAGGATCGTTATTACGAAAAATACTGAATTTTGCTGCGATTTTAGAGGCCAGGAGCAATTTCGTGACGCGCATCGGCTGGCATCGGGCGATCGCGTAGCGGGTTGTGGACCTGATACAGGCTGAAGCCGTTCTTGCCGTCGGCTGCCACCAATGTCAGCCATGAAGGCGGATGATGGGCGCTGAGCATCGACCATAATGCGTTTTTCCGCGCGTGACCGGCTAGCGGATCATGCGGACCGCCGGGGCAGAACAGGACGAACCGGGCACCGCTCGCGGCGAACGCGGCTGATTCCCCTGCGGCCGCCGGTGCGCGCCAGGCGTGCCAGGCGCGCAGATAGCCGTCGATACCGTGCTGATACAGCGAACCGACGGCGATGATCCGGGTTCGGTAGAGCAGTTCCGGCACGTCGGCTGGTGGGCTCAGCACCACGGCGCCAGCGGCGGCGCGCATCATCGGCGCGATGTGGCGCAGCCGGCATGAAGGGGGTTTGTCTGGCGTGGGTGATGTGCCGGCAGCGCGCGCGAAGCTCGGTGCGTAGGGTGCGAGCAGAACTAGCATGATGGTGCCGATCCGCGCGCTGGCCGCCCGGCGCGGCTGTGCGGCCCAGCGGGACGAGGCCTCGCACAGTGCCACGGGCAGCAGGGCAGCGGCGAATCCTGCGGGATATTGTTGAAAAATCACGAAGCGCGCGGTGAGCGCCACGCTGAGCGCGATGCCGGTGCAAACCACCAGCCACAACCCGCTGACCATCCGGTCCGGCCGCGCGCGCCAGGCGCGGTGGGTGCCGTAAAGCAGCGCCAACAGCCCCGGTCCCAGCAGCATCGCGGCTTCGGCGAACGAGCGCACCGGCTGGGTTTCCGACATATGGCCGAAAAACACCGTCATGTCCTGCGGCGGAATCAGTGCGTACGGCCCCAGCGCGACGCTGGGAAACATACCAAGCCAGAGCCCGAAGCTGGCCAGCGCACCGGCGATGCCCAGCCAGCCGCGCTGCGACCGGATCGGCAATGCGCGGTCGAGCCCGGCCAGAAAAATCCCCGCGGCGGCGACCGCTGTTCCCAGTGCGGCGTAGACGATCGACAATCGATCGATCTCGACCGCCAGAATCCCGCCGTGCGGCGGATCGATCAGCAGTGCCAGCAGCAGCGTTCCGGCAAAGCCAAGGCCGAGCGCGCGGATTTCGCGCCCGATCGGTCGGAACAGCCACACATAGCCGAGCGCCACGAAGGACAGCAGCACGAACGGCATGGTCTCCGGCATCAGCCACAAGGCGAACCCGCCCGCGATGCCGCTCAGCCACCCGGCACGCAATCCGGGTTCGCGCCCGGCAATGCCCGCGCGCATCGCAAACCCCGCCGTCGCCGCGACGGCGGCGAGTTGCGCGATGTGATAATGGATCACCCCGAAGGACGCGAAGCCGCGAATGCCCGGCAGCAACAGGCCGACCAGCGGCACGATCCATAGCCAGCTTTGCCCCCCGCGCCCGGTGATCGGCGCCCCGGCAAAGGCGAGTGCCGCGCTCAGAAACCCGGCCGACAGCGGCCCGGTTGCCACGCCGGCGATGAGCAACGCCCTATGCCAGCCGAGCCAGGGTGCCAAAGGTGCGGCGAGTGCCACGATCATCGCATCGAACAGGCGGGACCATTCAATCAGCAGGGGTGCGCCCGAATCATCCCGCTGCACCATGTTCACCAGATGCCCTAACCGGAGTCCCTGCTCGATCCGCACCAGCCGCATGAAACTATCGGGATCGATCAACCCGCCATGCAGCACTGACGGCAGGTTCCGGCTGGTCGCCACCATGTCCATCACAGCACCGGCAAGCGCGATCAACCCATACAGCCAAGCCGAATGCCAACGCCCCGGAGCGCCCGGTTCGCATTCACCTGCTGTGATCGTTCCCCCAATCATGGGAACAATTTAGCGCCTAGATATTAACGAATCTAAAACGAATCAGATTTTAGGAACATATCCGTCAGGACCATGTCGCCTCGGCATCGTGCGCCATTGCGGCCGCCGGCCGGGTCGCCGCGATGGTGGCGTCGCTCGGCAGAGTTTCCGGGCGCGGGCCGCCTGCCATCCAGTCCAGCATCACGACGGTGTGGATCGTCGGGATCGCGGTGCCCGACAATTGGGTGAGACACCCGACATTGCCGCCCACGATCGCATCCGGCTTCAGCGGCGCGATCGTGCCGAGTTTGCGCTCGCGCAACCGCCCGGCCATTTCCGGTTGCAGGATATTATACGTCCCGGCCGAACCGCAGCACAGATGCGGATCCCGCGGCTCGACCACCGTAAACCCGGCCCGTCGCAGCAGCGCCTTGGGCGCTTCGGTCACGCGCTGACCGTGCTGCAAGGAGCACGCGGCGTGATAGGCGATCACCATGCCCGGCGGCGGCGTGAGGCTCGGTTGATACTCCAGCCGGACCAGCAATTCGGAAATATCGACCGCCAGACCGGCGATCCGTGCGGCATCCTCGGCCTCCGGCGTGTCGCGCAGCAGAAAGCCATAATCCTTCAGCACAGTGCCGCACCCCGAAGTGTCGGTCACCACCGCGTCGAGTCCGCCGGCGCCGATCTCGCGGGTCCAGGCGGCCACATTGGCGCGCGCGAACGCCAGCGCGGCATCATGCTTGCCCAGATGATGCGTCAGCGCGCCGCAACACCCGGCCCCCTTCGCCACCACCACCTCGACCCCCATGCGCGTCAGCAGCCGGATCGTCGCATCATGAATCCCGGGGTCGATCACCTGCTGCGCACAGCCGGCCAGCAACGCCACGCGCGCGCGCCGCGTGCCTTGCGCTTTGAACACGCCGGGCCGCTCGGTCGAACTCCGCCCCGCCACCGCGCCGGGTGCCAGGTCGAGCATGGCGCGCAGGCGCTGCCCGAGCATGCCGCGCGTCCCGATCATCCCGCGCACCGACCGCCCGAGCGATGCCGCCCGCAGGGCCGCGCGCATCCGCGCCGGATACGGCAGAACCGCCGCCAGCACGGCGCGCAAGGCGCGGTCATGCGCCGGCCGTTGATAGGTTTCCTCGACCCGCACGCGCGCATAATCGATCAGGTGCATGTAATCGACGCCGGAGGGGCAGGTGGTCATGCACGCCAGGCACGACAGGCACCGATCCAGATGAAACGCGACCGGCGTGCTCGCGGGCGCGCCGGTTTCCAGCATGTCCTTGATCAGATAAATCCGCCCGCGCGGGCTGTCGTCCTCGTCGCCCACGGTCACGAAGGTCGGGCAGGTCGCGGTGCAGAAGCCGCAATGCACGCAGGAGCGCAGGATTTTATCGGCGACCGCGATGTTCGGATCGGCCAGTTGATCGAGCGTGAAATTGGTTTGCATCGAATTCCGGTTTCAGGCCGCGAACAGGCGGCCAGGGTTGAGAATGCCGGCCGGATCGAACGAGGCGACCACCCGCTGGCGAATTGCCGCCAGCGCCGGTGCTTCGTGCGGCACCGCATCGACCGACCGGCGCAGTTCGGGCGGCGCGCGCAGCAACCACCAATCGCCCTTGGCCCGCCGCGCCGCACCCACCACCACCTCATGCGCGGCCATCGTCGCCGGCCCGGTCAGGAAGGCGAGCCCGCCGCCCCAATCGAGGTAGCCGAACAACCCGGCGCCATGCCCGGCTTCCAGCACCGCAGCACCGCGCGACGGCCGGACCGAGACCCGCCACACCGCATCACCCGGCTGGATCGGCAGCGGTTCGGCATCGCGCACCGCCCGCCACAACGCGACACTCTGCGCCGTCTCCAGCGTTTCGACCGCGCCGAACTTCGCCCACAGCGCGCCCAACTGGCCGACCCGATAGGTCACCGAATCGGCAAAATCCTCGATCCGCGCGATCGTGATGGCGCGCTCATACCCCACCGCCATCGCCGCCTCCTGCGGCAGAAACGCCGCCCCGGAGACCGAAAACGGCGACCCCAGAGCCACCGCCAGCGCGCGTGACGCGACCTCCGGCGTCAGCCCATACAGCACGACCGTCCCGGTCGCCTGCGGCTTCGGCAGCACCTTCAGCGTCACCTCGGTCATCACCCCCAACGTGCCGTAGGAGCCCGCGAATAATTTGCACAGATCAAGCCCGGTGACGTTTTTCAGCACCCTGCCGCCCGAACGAACCGCCTCGCCCCGGCCGGTCACCGCGCGCATCCCCATCAGATGATCGCGCATCGCCCCCCAGGCCACCCGTCGCGGGCCGGACAGATTGGCCGCGATGACGCCGCCGATCGTCTGGTCCGCGGCATCGAGAAACGCGTAATGCGGCGGCTCGGCGATCAGATGCTGCCCACCCTCGGCCAGTTTCGCCTCCAGCGCCGCCAGCGTCGTGCCGGTGCGGGCGCTAATGATCAACTCCTGCGGCGCATAGAGTGAAATGCCGGCATGATTACGCGTGCTCAGCGTCTCCGCCGTCTGCATCTCGCGTAAAAACCCGGCCTTGCTGCCCAGCCCCTCGATCGACAGCGGCGCCCGATCGGCCACCGCGGCATTGATCGCGGCAGCAAATCCCGCTTCGTCGTCCGGCGCGATCATGGCCGCCTCACGCCGCGTGCGGCAGCGCGTCGGGCCCGGCCGATGCGGTGCCGGCCTGTAACGGAAACACCTTCGCGGTATTCAGCAGCCACTCCGGGTCGAACGCCGATTTCACCCGCCGCTGCGCTTCCAACTCGATCTCGGTGAACTGCACGCTCATCAGATCCCGCTTTTCCACGCCAACCCCGTGCTCGCCGGTCAGGCAGCCACCCACCTCGACGCACAACCGCAGCACATCCGCCCCGAACGCCTCGGCCTTGTGCATGCTGGTCGGATCATTGGCATCGAACATGATCAACGGATGCAGATTACCATCCCCGGCATGGAAAATATTCGCCACCTGCAAGCCGTACTGCACGCTCATCTCGCCGATCCGCCGCAATACCAGCGGCAACGTACTGGTCGGGATCGTGCCGTCCATGCATAAATAATCCGGCGAAATCCGCCCCACCGCGCCGAACGCGCCCTTGCGCCCCTTCCAGATCGCCGCCGACTCCTCGGCCGATTGCGATACTTTCAGACTGATCGGGTTGAACCGCGCGCAAATTTCCTTGATCTGCCCCAGCAGCCAATCCTGCTCAGCCACCGACCCCTCGACCTCGATGATCAGCATCGCCTCGGCATCGAGCGGGTACCCCGCATGGGCAAACGCCTCGCACGCATGAATCGCGGGCCGGTCCATGAACTCCAACGCCACCGGAATAATCCCCGACGCAATGATCGCATCGACGCACGCACCCGCAACCTCATTGCCGTCGAACGCCGCCAGCATCGCCCGCGTGCCCTCCGGTGCGCGCAAAATCCGCACCGTGATCTCGGTCGCGATGCCCAACTGACCCTCGCTGCCGACCACGATGCCCAGCCAGTCATAGCCGGCGGTGTCCAGATGCGTGCCGCCCAATTCGAGAATCTCGCCCTCGATCGTCACGAGCTTGATGCCCAGCACATTGTTCGCGGTCACGCCGTATTTCAGGCAATGCGCCCCGCCCGAATTCATGCCGATATTGCCGCCGATCATGCAGGCCAACTGGCTCGAAGGATCGGGCGCATAGAAAAACCCATCCGCCTCGACCGCCTTGGTGATGCCCAGATTGGTCACACCCGCCTGCACCACCGCATACCGGTCGCGATAATTCACCTCGACGATTTGGTTCATCCGCATCATGCCGATCACCACCGCATCCTCGAGCGGCAACGCCCCGCCGGCCAGCGACGTGCCCGCGCCACGCGGCACCACGCGCACCCCGTTCTGATGGCAGAACCGCAGCACAGCAGCCACCTGCTCGGTCGTTTCCGGCAAAACCACCGCCAGCGGCATCTGCCGATAGGCCGATAACCCATCCGTCTCGTACGGTTTCAGCTTGGTGGCATCGGTGATCACGCCGCGATCCCGCATGATCGCGCGCAACCCCTCATGCACGGCATCGCGCCGCGCCAGCACATCCGGTTTCGGTTTTGGTAAAGTGATCAACGCCGATCTCCCCTTAATGGCGGGAGCCTAACACCAGCAGACCATTACGCCTAGTGTCCCGTCGCAGTGATTATGACGGGTTGATCCAATCCAAGAACGGGTAGTTCCTGCGGCGCGACGAGCATCTGAATGCTGCGAGGGACGCCGG
>NZ_NCJX01000083.1:0-12949 GCF_002282635.1 Acidiphilium sp. 34-64-41
CATCCAGGGCATTACTTTCCGGGACGGCGTCGAGGTGATCGAGACGCCAGCACAGAACGCCGCCTGATCACCGCCATCACCCAAATTCCATCATAGCTCCGGCCGAAAGGGACCCAGATCGTCAAAAGGCTGCGCCGCCTGATCGACGCCATCCGTAGCCACTGGCCGCGCATCGCGATCATGCTGCGCGAGGATTCCCGCTACTGCACGCCGGAAGTACTGCGTTTCTGTTGCGCTTGCGACCTACGCTACATCTTCGGTGTCGCTGCGACACCGAAGATGTGCAAACTCGCCATCGCTCTGGAGGCCAAAACCACAGCGCTGGCGCGACCTAAAAACTGCGGCGCGCTTTCGCAACTCGAATTGAACAGATTGCACACAGTTGCGCCTGCAGCATCGACAAAGGGATCGAAGACATCGTCACCGCCGGGCGGGCGGCTTGGCCCTGGAACTGCGCCTATTGGTAGCCAGCACCAACATCATCGAGAACATGATGGGCACAATCAGGCCGGTCTGTCGGAACTGAGCGCGCTGGCGCGATGCCTAAATGACGCTGCGCTGGACAGCCGGGCGGCAGGCCGGCACGATGAAGGCCCGCAGGGGATTCAGGAAACTGAAGGGCATGTAAGGAACAGCCAACACTCCGATCGGCCCTGGCCACGGACAAGAACAAGCACCACCCTAAATCCCAATCTTGCTTAACCGACCAAAGCTGCATAGTCAGAAATCAGGCACCGCGCTCACGCTCGGGTTGGTCATCGGACTGGACATTCCCTGCTGTTCGCGAGTAGCCGCTCTGGTGGGTGCTTCTACTCTGCGGTTAAGTGCCGATCGACTTAGACCTTGCGGCGCGGGTCAATCCGGCGCCGAGAAAACCGCCATCGACGGCTAAGACATGGCCAGTCACGTAACTGGCGTCGTCCGAGCACAGGAACACGGCGGCGCCGGCGATTTCGGCGGGTTGCGCGTAGCGGGATAATGGTGTGACCCCAATCCAGCGCTCGCGGATCTCCTGCCCATGCATAGCCGCCACGAGAGGCGTATCGACCGGGCCGGGGGCGATCACGTTTACGCGGATGCCGAAGGCTGCGAGATCGACCGCCATCACTTGGCTGAGCGTCACCACCCCACCTTTCGAAGCGCCATAGGCGGCGCGCCCGACGTTGCCGCGCATACCTGAAACACTGGCGATATTCACGATCGCGCCGCTGCCCTGTATGCTCATCAGGCGCGCGCAGGCTTGTCCGACCAGGAAAGTCCCCCTTAGATTGACGGCGATAATACGATCGAACTCTTCGAGGCCGGTCTCCAGGAATGGAATATCGAGTCCGATCCCGGCCGCATGGACCAAGCAGTCGATACGGCCATGAAGGCGCTGCGTTGCGTCAATTGCCGCAGCGACGCTCACCGGGTCGGATACGTCGAGATGCAGAGGTGCAATGGGTTGCGCAGGCAACAGGGGGCCTTCAGAGACCGCAATGTCGGCTGCAATCACAATCGCGCCCTCGCGGGCGAACCTCCCCGCAATTGCCGCACCGATGCCGGAGACGCCCCCCGTGACAATGGTGACTTTACCCTCAAGGTTCATGTGGAAGTCCCGCCTTTTTGTATCATTTTGGCAACATGATTGTTGTGACGCCCGGCACGAATGCAACGACCAGGAGGCCGATCACCAACGCGCCGAGATAAGGCCAGATGCGGCGCATACCGGCATCGGGATCGATGCGGCCAATGGCGCAGGCAGCATAATAACCAACGCCGAACGGCGGCGCGAACAGCCCGATACCCATAGCCAGGATCACCACGATGGCATAGTGGATTTCATTCACCCCGACGGCCTGCGCGATTGGAAACACCAGCGGGCCGAACAGGACCATCGCCGGGATGCCTTCGAGCACGCTGCCGAGCACGATGAACAGCAGAATCGAGACGAGCAGGAACCCAGCTCGACCGCCGGGCACTGCCTCCATCGCCGCGCCAAGGGCCATTGCGAAACCGGACTGGGTCAGCGCCCAGGACATGCAGCTCGCGGTACCGATGATCAGCAGGATCGCGCCTGAAAGCGCCGCCGAATCGACGAGCATGGGATAGAGCCGGCGCCAGTCAAACCGGCGATAGATCAGCAGGCCGATCACCGCCGCGTAGAAGATCCCGATCGTCGAAACCTCGGTTGCAGTGGCGACGCCATCGGCCACGGCAAAGCGGATCAGGAACGGCACGATGAGGGCGGGGATTGCAATGACGAAGCGCCGCGCGATTACCTTCGCTGAGGCTCGTTTGGTTGGCACCTGGCCATCCCGCACGGCGTGACGCCAACTGATGACTCCGAGCGCGATCGCGAGCACCAGGGCGGGCAACATGCCGCCGGCGAACAATCCTGCGATCGAGACGCCGGTGACCGAGCCGATGATAATCAATACGAGGCTCGGCGGGATGGTTTCGCCCATCGCACCGGATGCCGCGAGCAATGACACGAGTTCGCCGTCCGCAATGCCGCGCCGCTGCATTTCGGGAAACAGCACGGGCGCCACGGCCGCCATATCCGCCGCCTTCGCGCCAGAAATCCCTGACACGATATACATCGCGCCCAGCAGCACGTAGCATAGCCCGCCGCGCAGATGACCGAACAGGGAAGCGAGGCAATCGACCATGGCGCGGGCCATGCCGGTCATTTCGATCAATGCGCCGAGGAATACGAACAAAGGTACCGCAAGTAGGATCAACGAGCTCATGCCCTCCTGCATCTGGCCGACCATCACGCTCATCGGGATGCCGCCGAGATCCGTGAGATAGGCGAAAGTCGCAAGACCGAACGCAAAGCCGATCGGGACGCCGGCGGCTATGCCACCGCCGAGCAGAACGACGAAAAAAAACACCAGAGCCCAGTTGCCGATATCGTTGAAGACCGGCGTTGCCAAGGTAATCGTTACACCGGACAGGACGATTGCAGTGAGCCCGATCGCGAGGCCGCGCCACGTATAGGCTCCGATCTGGGCGAGGGAGGTCGCCAGAATGAGCACGAACCCGACCGGGATCGCCGCGGAGCGCCAACTGCCGGAGAGTCCGAGGGCGGGCGTGTGAATGGCGTTTTGTGCTGCGGCGTAGCCGATCGCGTCCGGGAGCAGCAGCAGGACGAAGCTCGCCATAGCGATCATGGCGAGTGATGCCGCGATCGCCTGGCCCTCCGGACCAAACCGATTGACCAGCGCGGTCATTCGCATGTGACGCCCCTGACGCAAAGCGATCACGCTGCCGAGCATCGCGAGCCAGAGGAACAGGATTGATTCCAGTTCCTCTGACCACACCATCGCGATTCCGATTGCGCGCGCCAGTATGCTGGCACCGAGGAGGATCAGTTCTGCGCACAGAACGCAGGCAGCGGCGAGTTCGGTCACGTGACCGAGCATTGTTCCGGCGCGCCCCAGCGCGGGGATGCGGGGATGCGCCGCCGGCGACGATAACGGCAGCACGCTCACCATCAGCCGAGTTTCCCCACGGCTCCTTCCAGGAGCGACCAGGCCTGCGGCCCGAAATGCGTCTTCCATTCGGTATAGAAGCCCGCCTTGATCAGCACGTCCCGGAACGCCTGAGAATCGGTGTTATTGAACTTCATGCCCTGAGCCGCGAGCTTGCCCTGCAGCGACGCGTTGAGCGCGGCGACGGACTCGCGCTCGGCCATGGCCGCATGATTGATCTCCTCTTCGACGATGCCGCGAATCTTTGCCGGCAGTTTCTCGAAGGCGGTCGGATTAGCCAGGAACCAGAAACCGTCCCACATGTGATTGGTCAACGAGCAGCATTTCTGGACCTGATAGAACTTCGATGTCTCGATGATCGCCAGCGGGTTCTCCTGGGCGTCGGCCAGGTGGGTCTGGAGCGCCGAATACACTTCGTCGAAATTGATCGAGGTCGGCACCGCGCCGAAATCCTTGAACAGCGACGTCCAGAGCGCGGCGAATGGCACACGGATTTTTAGCCCGTCGAAATCTGCCGGGTTCAGGATTGGTCGATCGCTGGTCGTGACCTGGCGGAACCCGTTATCAAAGATCGCCTCGAACGCGGTGAGCCCATGCGTCGCGATGCGGCCGCGGATATAGGCGCCGACCTTGCCGTCCATTGCGGCCCAGACCTGATCGTAATTCTTGAAGGCGTAACCCACGCCCGACAGTGCGGCCTCTGGCACCAGCGTGGATAGAATCAGGCCGGACAGTGTGAAGAACTGAACTGCGCCGGTGCGGATCTGGCTGAGCATGTTGGTGTCAGATCCGAGGGCACTGTTGGGAAACAGCATGATCTGCATCCGCCCGTCGGTACGCGCCTTGATCTGCCCGATCGCCTTTGACAGAGTGACGTTGAGCGGATGGGTGGGGGCTAGATTGGTGCCTAGACGATAGCGAAACACAGGCGCCGCATCGGCCCGGTGGGTCTGTATCGCGACCAACGGTAAGCCAACGGAGCCGCCAAGCAACAGGCGGCGAGAAATGACTGACATGAATTCGTTCTCCCTTCGTTTCCATTCGTGTTTCCGGATTCCGCCTTTTGACGAAATTCGACGCCATCAGCAAACGGCGCGTTCGAAATATAATGTCTGATACCCCATGTCATGGAATATCGTAAACTGACCGTCGTTCGCTTTTTGGCCCAGTTACCGCAAAACTGTACGATCTGGCCATTTAGCATGGTCGATGGATCTCATGGTCTGGTATTGAACCGATCCAGTCGGAGTGCGACAAGCGGTTGAGAACATGCGGGTGCAGTGGGTTACTGGCGGGCACGGTGAAAGAGACGACTTCCTTTCGCCCGAGTGGACCAAAAGCGTGGACCAGAACTGCAATCGCTGCCTAGGCAGCGTAACCCTTTCCCCAGTGCTCGAAAGACTACCTTCAGTTGAAGACTGTCAGCAGAGACCCACCTGCACCGCGCCGATCCCGATGATCGCGATCACCGGAATCGATGATCGCAATCAAACGGAATCAGTGATCGCGATCCACCGGAACGCGCACCATGCCATATCGGTCGCTCAAATTGGCTGAGAGTTTTGGGTAAGCAAGAGCAAATTTGCAAATGACGCTATGAACGCCAACGGCATCAGCATTAAATGATGCATCGCATGATCCAACGCATGCTCAATGCGGGGCTTTTGGAGGCAACATTTCGCGCTTGGGTTTATTTCGATCCGGCGCCTACAAGGAGGCTCATGACTAGCTGGAAATCCGGACCAAAGCGAATGATTGTGTGCAGCGACCGCCAGGCTCGAGCATGCTAACGGTTTCAGGAGAGGAACTTGACGCACTCCTCAATGAGGTCGGGCAGAAGGTTACGCTTCGCCGCCGGGAATGCGAGATGACCCAAGAGCAACTGGCCAAACGCGCGGGATGCAGTACCAACACGGTTATCGCCGTTGAAAACGGCAAACGGAATGTCACTGTACGCAGCTTGGCGATGATCTCCGCTGGTCTAGGAGTACATTTCGCCGAGCTTTTCCCAATCAGTCGGGTAGTTGCCCCGCAAGAGATAAGTGGCATTTTGGCGAGGTGTTCGGATGAACTCCAAGCTGCGAGATGTGCCATCGATAGGTTGCAGGGGGCCATTAGTGATTTTCGGGAACAGATGCTTCCGCCTAAAACGCCGGAACCACGGGTAGGGTGAACTCTGGCCAGGGTGAACTCTGGCAGCAGCGAGTTGCCTTAGGGGTGAACTCTACCAGCAATCTGACTTTCGGGTTGGCTTTCGGTCCTATCGAATGCGGTCTTGCTAAGTTTTTTCTGGACTAAAAACACCTAATTCACGATCGCCCGAGTCGCGAGCCCCCTGTTTATGGTGGAAACGGACCTCATACATCGTGCCACCCCCCTATTTATGGTGGATAGTGGCTCTGGCGAATGGCCCGACTCTGATCGTGGGGTGGTGGTGAACCGTAGCAGCACGGTAGATTCAGGAGGTGAACTCTACCAGCACACATGGCTGCCGGCGGTGAACTCTGCCAGCATAAACCTTAGCCAGCACTTTTAGAAAGCCTAGGTTATGATTGAAATTGCAGGAAATTACCCCGCAATGAGAAAGGGCGCTGAGCGTTGAGGGACTGGCGGCGCAGATGGTTTCAACAACAAACCAGTTGGTGTCGCATGGACGTTTGCGGCCATGTATACACTCAGGGCGAGTTGTAAATTTTCGTTGAACAGAGGTTTGAAGTTCCGCATTGCGGAAACACCACCGCCGAATTGCCCCTTTAATGCCGTCCAACTGATCTCACGGTTGCTGTCGAGGCCACGTAGCCGATAGGCTAGCCACATATAGATATCCAGTGCCATGGAACTATTACGGATCGCCATTACGGATGCTTTATCGACCGAAACCGGGTGCGCCTGAAGCTGCTTGTAGAAGACTTCAGAAAGGCGAATTTTCTCGACAAAACGCCGTGTTGACCCCCCCTGCCCTACTTCGCAGTATTCGATATTATCGACGATGTTGACATTAGCAATCGCGCCCCGCCTTTGATCGTTTGTCTTCAAATGGAACGTAAAGCGGCATGTAGCCAATCGCTCGATCTGTTCGCGCACGAGTTCCATAACTTTTCCGCCGTGGGCGAGACCCATTCGCTTTAGACTCGCCTTGAGGCTTGGGCCCATCATAACATCCCGCGAGCCCTTTTCTAAAGCCTCTGTTTGCCAGTCAATAAGAATCAGCCGCGCGTATGCGCCGAATGGCAGCCCAACTGGCGTTTCGCGCCCGTCTGAGTCCACACGAGTTCCAGGCTCTACGAGAAGGGTGACATAGTCGGTTTCAATCCGCCAATTCGCATCTTCGATTCGCGGACGTTTATGTGGCATGCCAGCGTGACACCACCCTGAATAGACATGCGACCTCACTGCCTTTTCTGGAGAAATTTCCTCTGACATATGTGTTGCCGCGGCTTCTATGATCCTAGTACCGCGACGTCCGGTTAGAATGTCGAACGGTGCATTTCGACCCGGTTCTCTTGCAACCAGGCGTGCAGCCTCCCGAGCACCTTGTCGTCCCTTACGTGCGATTATCTCGTGTACACTACCATTAACAGCGAAAAGGTCGTCTTCCATTACCATCACTCATTACCCGCTCACTGTGCATCGATTTGGTGATCTTGTCGTGGTGAACTTTGCTAGCAGCTACCCAGGCAAATGGTGAACTTTGCAAGCCGAACTCAATAGGAAATTTTTTTTATTTTTATAGTATAGTAATGTGCGTGCAGAGTTCTCTGGATAACATCTCTAACCCATTGATTTAATTACGAGTTGTTTGTAGGGCGCGCGCGCAAAGTTCACCTTTTTTGGCTGGCAGAGTTCACCCGATCTGCTGGCAAAGTTCACCCCGGCTCCAGGCGTAAATCACTTCGTGAGTTTGGCATTTGTGAAACGGCGGCCATTGTTGTGCTGCGACTCGCGTTCTGCGAACTGCAGTCAGGCGATTGGTGCCTTCCCGTGTGAACTGAACATTAAGTTTAGGCCCTCTTTGAGGAGATCCTGCACCGTCGTGTCCTCTTCGGCCGCCAACATACGGAGTTGGCGGGCGCATTCAGCCGAGAAAAAGCCCGCAATTTGACGCTTGTCTTGCCTGTCTTGTCTCCCGCGCGGGGCCGCTCTAGTCGTCGACGGTGGCGGTGCCTCCTCCACCGGCGCAGAAGGTTGCATATCAGGCGCGGCCTCCTGTCCGCCCTTCCCCACTGCGCCGAAAAGGCTCGGTCGCTTGTTTCCAATTTGCGATGCTTTCAAGCTGTCGATCCTCCTAGTGGTCAATTATGCTACGGCGCGACGGGTAGACCCTTCGACCATTGCCCAAAGCCAAGTGAACAGTTCCTCGATCTCCGCTGAGGCTTGCGTGCCGTTCCGATGTTCTGTGACTCCTTCTCCTGGAATCATGGCATCAGCGTAGGCAACCCGGTGGCCAAGAGCTGTCGGCGCGAGATCGAGGCCTAATCTTTGCAACTCTTGCCGTGCTTCATTCTCCCTCGCCCCTTGGGCTCCCACCGAGTTTAGGACTACGGCAAATGGTGTTTTGGCGAGACGAGCGATGTCAGCAGACGCGGGTATCGCTTCCAGGTCAGCGATCGCAGGTCTGCAAGGAATGAGAACGAAATCAGCCACTCGCGCGGCATCAACCGCTATCGAGTCTGCATGTGGGGCAGTATCGAGGATCATCAGTTTCGCGCCGGCTGCACGGGCGGCTTCTAGCAATCGAGGAACGCTAGTTGGTTGAGCCGAGATGACTTCCGCGCCGCTCCGCAATTCGTTGTCACTGCGGCGCATTCCCCATTTTGTCGCCGTGCCCTGGGGGTCGAGGTCTACGATGCCAGTCGCCACCCCTTTCCCTTCCGCGCACGCAGCAAGGTGAACGGCAAGGTTTGTTTTTCCAGCGCCACCCTTCCGGCTAATCATCGCAATGACATACAAAGCTCTATCTCCTGACACTTAGACGAATCGACCTCTCTGCCACATGACACCACGACCAGACTATCTGTCGCGCTACCGAGCTCCCTGCCCTACGACAATCCTACCCCACGACACGCATGTCCAACGACGATATAAAACATAGACCAGTTGGATTTACGACGCAACGACTATTCTAGCTGTCGTGCTACCGAGCTCACGGCTATGCGACGACTCTACCACATGACACGCATGCCCAGCGACGATACGAAACAACGACTGGTCGAGGAGACGACGACGCGATGAGACGATGTGTATGCCAGTGGAGGCTACGACGTACCGATGACTCGACAGCATGACCATATAACCAAGTGGCGTACCAACCCGTCAATAGTCGTACGGATCGTGGCATCGACCAGACAAATGGCAGATAGGTATACCGTTATGCCAACAGACCATTCGAAGGGAGGACAACCCGAAAATACGACGCGTCGAAGGGTAGACCAATTGGATGTTCGACTTCGTTGATTAGGATGCTTCCACTTGCTACTACGATATCGGGACCAATTGAACTGTCGGTAAACCAACCATTCGACGGGTGGGGTGGTCAATTGGTATACCGTACAGGTTTGATAATTGTCTGCCGCGCGCCGAGATTCGCCTTCAGGTGGAATGGTAAAGCATTTGGATAATTCCGAAGCGGGCCTGCGCTCTAAAGCCTTTGCGAACTTTTCGTCTTATACCCCTCAAAGGGGGGGAATTGCGACTGTTGGTGGGAAGGGGAGGGAAGGGGAGGGAAGGCGAGGTGCAAAGCTTCTTGGTTATTAAGAGGGAATAAGTGCGCGACGTGTCGGCTGCGCGACAGGTAGACCATGCGACCACTACGGTCTACTTCGCTACGTGCGGCGCGATAGCTCGAGCAAGGCGCTGCCAATGATATCTCAATAACGCACCTATGGGCATAATTCTTGAACTGGTCGCCGAGCTCCGGGCTTTCGCCGCGGGGAAAAAACGTTTCGTAACGGCATGGGTTCATCAGGTCCGCGCGATGCACTCGACGCTGCATCGCAGGTAGTGTTCGCACTGCGATTCACTCTCTCACCGCTGAAGTATCGTCCCCTGAAATCGTCGCCATCAACCTCAACTTTGTCGATGTCTGCAACAGCGACACGGGTGCTTATCTCTTCGGTACCAAAGCAGGGCAGGGGAGGGAGAGTTAACTCGCGGACTTCCAAAACATCGGTTAATTTGCTTGGCAACCTGAACCGCCGGAATACGTGACCGGAGTCCGGATACCACCAGAGGCAGTGCCCCCCTTAGAGCAGTGCAGGATCTGTGAATGAGTACCCCTCCCGCGCCGGACTAGCTGGCAGTCGCTCATATCATCAAGCTTGGAGGAATGCGGCGCCTATATTTACCGGGTCATTTATTCGATCGATGAGTCGGGAGCGGTTATCCGGGTTCTGCATATCCGCTGCGGTGCGCGGAGGAAACCGGGGGGCGTTGGCCATCATTGAGGCCTTGCCACGGTAGTCGCGAGCTCATCGCACAGGATCGTGAGTCCCTCGACCGAGAGTTCCCGAAGCGCGAGGGCGAGCATCGTGGCCCAGCGCGGCACGGTGGCCCGATCTCGGCACCAGTTGTTAACTTGGCGGGAAGTGACGCCGCTGAGGCGGGCGAAGCCGGCCTGGCTGACGTCTGCTTGGCCCAATAGGGTGGAGAAAGCTGACCCAGAGATCGTTTCCATAGCTTCTACATAGAACGCAGTTCTATGCCAAACGCAAGCCGATGGCCTGCTGTCTATGACAGGGGGCGACCTACGCGCGATAATGACTATTATCGCGCGTAGTGCAATTATTTGGGTTGCTATCGCCTCAGCGCCGGCTTATCGGTCGAATCATGGTCGATCAACCTCCCGAATCGGGTCGGACTCTCGACGGTGAGATCCTGGCCAATCCCGCGGAAAACCTAGGCGTGGCGCTCGCGCCGGCCCTGACACCGGCTGGACAGGCCGCGCTGGCACAGGCGCAGGCGTTCGCGCGCCAGGCGGTCTCGCCCGCGACCTTGCGCGCTTACAAAGCGGACTGGACCCATTATGCCGCATGGTGCGATCAGACCGGCTTTGTCCCCGTACCGGCAACCCCGGCCGTGGTGGGCGCGTATCTCGCGAGCCTCGCGGGTTCCCATGCGCCCACCACGATCCGCCGGCGCCTGGCGGCGATCGGCACGATGCACCGGTTCAATGATCTGCCGTGGAACTCCGCCCACGGCGATATCCAGCACCCGCTCCGTGGCGCGCTCCGCAAGCACGGCCGCGCGGTGCAAAAGGCGGCGGCATTGACACTCCCGATGCTGCGGCAGCTGGTCGCCACCTGCGATCGCACCGCGCGCGGCCGGCGCGATCGTGCTTTGCTGCTGATCGGATTTGCCGCGGCGCTGCGCCGCTCGGAACTGGTGGCGCTGCAGGTCGATGATATCGCCGAGGACGCCCGCGGGCTGCGACTCCGCATCCGGCGCGGCAAGACCGATCAGGCAGGGGAGGGGGCTGAGATCGGCGTGCCGCGTGGCCGCCATGTCGAGACCTGCCCGGTCCGGGCGTTCCAGGACTGGATGGAGATCGCCACTCGCAAGTCAGGACCCTTATTCCGCCGGATCAGTACCGGTGACACCATTGGGGACGTCGGGATGCATCCGGATGCCGTGCGGCGGATCCTGGCCTATCGCGCCGAGATGGCCGGGCTGGTGATCGACGGGTTCGATCGGCTAAGCGCGCATGCGCTGCGCGTTGGCTTCATCACCGAGGCCTACGCCAAGGGTGTGCGTGATGAGGATATCATGCGCCATACGCGTCACCGCAGCCAGAGCGTGATGCGCGGCTACGTTCAGCGCGCCGGTCTGGTCAGTGACAGCCCGGCCGGCGTGCTCGATCTCTGATGGCGCTGCGGTTTCCGTGGGAGACCGAGCCTGATTCGCCTGAACCGGTGACCCCGCCGGCGCGACAGCCTCTGCCGCCCCCGCTGCCGAAACCGCGAGGGCGTCGGCCGTCTGGCCCATCCCGATCGGATGCGCCGCAGACCGCAACGCCCACTTCGATCTGGCTGTATCACCACGTGACGATCAAAGGACCATCGGCCGAACTCAAGGCGTTTGCAGCGGCCGCGCGGGGACCCGGGATCATCCCCTGGGAGATCAATGGCGCGGCGATCGAGGAGGATATCTTTATCCGTGCGGTCAGCCAGACCGGCGGGCAGCGGAGCCTCTCGGTCGCGGGCTGCCGGATTCTCGCCCGTCAGTTCCGCGAGCGGATCGAGGCCCGCGAGGCGAGGGCAAGAGACCGGATCGGGGTCAGCCGCGCGTGCCCGTTCGATCTGCAGGCCATTGGGGGATCAGCGATCTGCCGCGGCAGGTGATTCTGCGCCCCCACGTAGGGCCGGGACGGCGGCAGAAGATCGGTCATGGCGTTCTCGGCTATGGGTTCTTCACGGCGGAGAGCTCTCCGCGACCGGCACTCACCACAATTGCCGAAGCATGGCCGGGTCTGAAATTCCAGCTGCTGCCGATCGCGACGGATTGATCGCCGCGAGGGATGGAGCATCCAGCACGGTGGACAGGGCAGGGGAGGGGGGCTCGCCGCATCTGACGCTGGATGGGTTCGACGGATCGCTGGCCCTGCTGCTGGCCCAGGCGCGGGCGAATCAGATTGATCTATCGACCCTGCGTTTACCTGAACTGGTCGACCAGTTGGCTGACCGGCTGGAACGGGCGCGGGCGACAATTCCGCTAGGCCATCAGGCGGATTGGGTAGTGATGGCATCCTGGGTTTTGCTGTTACGGTCTGATCTCCTTTTGCCAAGAGATGCGCCGGCGCAACAGGCGGCGGAACGACGTGCGTCCGATTTGCGGGATCGTTTGGTTGCGTTGCAGGAGATCCAGGCGTTGGGCGCCTGGCTGGACCAGCGGCCACAGTTGGGGCGGGACGTTTTTGCCCGTGGCCGATCAGAAGCGATCGGGAGCGTGGCCGGGAGTTCCATCGAGGTTGATATGATAGCCTTCCTTTGGGCGTGTCTCGAGCAGTTCGATGATCCTGCCGACGCCGTGGATACAAGGCCGATCTATCGTCTGCCGGCGCTGGACCTGTATGATATTCCGGAAGCCCGTGACCGGATCATGCGACTGCTGGCCGAAAGCGGAGAGGCGCTCAGCCTCGATCAGTTATTGCCGGACCCCAATCAGCAGACAGCCCCACCGGAAACGCAAACTCGGTTGCGTCGGCGCTCCGCGTGGTCGAGTACGTTCGTCGCTAGCCTGGAGCTTGCCAAGCAAGGCGATGTCGCGCTGGCGCAGGCGGAAAATTTCGATCCCATCATCGTCAGCGTCAATTCCAGCGACCAACCTCTGCCGAATATTTCTTCGATACCTTCCGCCTCTCCATAGCCCTGTCCTCTCAACCCATATTTAGCAGCGCCTCGAATAAACCGCATAATATCAGCATCTTACACTCGTAAAGAAGTCCGAGTGGCACTACAAACGTATTCAAAGGGGATCAG
>NZ_NCJX01000019.1:0-77237 GCF_002282635.1 Acidiphilium sp. 34-64-41
CGCCGTCAACCAGGGCCACGCGCAACACCTTCCGGGGGCCAAAATCATCGCCATCTGGCAGCGCCTCACCAGCATCGCCGCCCGCTTCGCGCGCGCTGTATTGCGCGGCCCCACCTCAAGCCGCCCACGCCTCACGCCCGCCAAACCCAACCGCGCCAAACGCTCCTCCCTGCCGGATGGCTTCGGCTGGCTCCCCCGCGTTTTCCCCGGCACGCACGACATGCCCGCCGCCGTCACCTACCCCGCCCAGCAACTCCGCGATCTGCTCGCCGACACCACCATGGCCGAACTGATCGAAACCAACCCCGCCATCGGCCGCATCCTCCGCCCCCTGTTCGAGGCCCTCGGCATCGAACGCCCCGCCATCCTCGCCATCCCAACCACAGCCCCGGCCCGATCACGCCCCGCCGCAACCATCGCATCACCACCCCCCACCGCCTGGCCCGCCCGCCAGCCGCCCGAGCCAGGCTTCACCATCGAAACCGGCTACATCCAAAAATCCGCCGCGTGACCAAAACAAATTCGCACGTCCATTTCGTTACGATATCGTACCAAAAACGCGGGCCAATCGGCCGCCAACGTCTCATATCTGTCAAAAAACTTTACACTCGCCCGGAAGTCCACTTTTAACATCATGAAATAGAAGAATATTATTTTTGGCACGGATGTTGCTTAGTTTTAAAACGATCATTATATCCGCCAGAATTCTCCCAGGAGACCATCATGACTTTCCCGAAACTGCTCGCATTCACCAGCCTAGCCGCATTCCTCGCGATCGGCACGGCCCAGGCCACCATCATTTCCGGCACCGGCACCTTCGCCGACACTGGATCGACCACCAATAAACTGAACTTCACCGGCACGGTGAACAACGCCGACATCACCAACCTCAACCTCGCGCTGGGTCAAAAAATCACCTTCGACGATTTCCTGACCATCACAGCGACGGACAACGCCGCCAGCTTCTTCGGCACGACGCGCAAAGACACGCTTGCCACGGATTTCACCTTTACTTTACCGACGGACGCCACCGGCAGCGTCACCGGCAAAGGCATTGACACGGCATTCAGCGTGTTCGGCTATATCACCGGCAGTACCGGCGACATCGTCTGGAACAATCCTGGCGAAGTTGATTTCGCCGATGGCGCGATTCTCGACATTTCACTAAGCCACGCGGAATTCGGGTCCTTGTGGAGCCCCGTCGCGAAAAATATTAGCGTCGACGCAACCTTCCAGCTCGTCAAGGCACCCATCCCGGTCCCCGAACCCGGCTCGTTCCTGCTGCTCGGCACCGCTCTCGCCGGTCTCGGACTCGTGCTGCGCCGCCGCACCAAAGCCTGATCGAACGCGTTTGAATACCCGGTGGATCACCATCCACCGGGTCCCTACCCCCCGGTCACGCTCATATGCCGCGCCAGCGCCGGCCGGTTATGCGCCCGGTCGATCACGAAATCATGACCCTTCGGCTTGCGCGCAATCGCCGCGCGGATCGCACCTTCGAGCACCGCATCATCATCCGAACCGCGCAGCACCTTGCGCAGATCCGCCGCATCCTCCTGCCCGAGGCACATATACAAAGTCCCCGTGCAGGTCAGCCGAACCCGGTTGCACCCTTCGCAGAAATTATGCGTGAGCGGCGTAATGAACCCCAGCCGCGTGCCGGTCTCCGCCACATCGAAATACCGCGCCGGCCCGCCGGTCACATAATCGGTCGGCGTCAGCGTCCAGTTCGCCGCAAGCCGCTGGCGCACCAGCGACAACGGCAAATACTGATCCATCCGGTCGCCATCGATCTCACCCAGCGGCATCGTCTCGATCAGGCAAAAATCAAATCCGTGCTCACCGCACCAGCCAAGCATCCGATCGAACTCATGCTCATTCACATCCTTCAGCGCCACCGCGTTGATCTTGACCTTCAACCCCGCCGCCTTGGCCGCCATCACCCCTTCAAGCACCTGCGGCAGCCGCCCCCACCGGGTGATCGCCGCGAATTTCGCGACATCCAACGTATCGATACTCACATTAAGCCGCTTCACCCCGGCCGCCGCCAGCTCCTCGGCATAGCGCGCCAACTGACTACCATTGGTGGTCAAGGTCAGCTCATCGAGCCCCGGTTCGCCTGGTTTCGCACCAATCTGCAATCCCAGCCGATTGACCAGCGCCATCACCCCGCGCCGCACCAGCGGCTCACCACCGGTCAGCCGCAATTTCCGCACTCCGAGTCCAACGAACGCGGTGGCCAGCCGTTCCAACTCCTCGAGCGACAACAAATCGCCCTTGGGCAGAAAATTCATATCCTCCGCCATGCAATAGACACAGCGAAAATCGCACCGGTCGGTGACGGATATCCGCAAATAAGTTATGGCACGGCCAAACGGGTCGATCATATCTGTCATCTTTACCCGTGAGCGCGGAAACGCAAGGGATAAACCATCCAAACGGTCACGCACAGGCGGCCTGCGCCGATCGCAGCGCGGCATGGCTTGACCAGAGTGTCATATCTGCACCATATCAAAAAGGCTATTGTATGTCGGCTGTGCCGAGGCACGAACTTGGCCGCCTGCCGCTCTCTCTGAGGTATGATCATGACGCTACCCTTGATGCCGAAAGCCACCGCCGTGTGGTTGATCGAAAAGACCGCGCTGACCTTCGAGCAGATCGCGGATTTCTGCGGCATGCACCCGCTCGAAATCCAAGCCATCGCCGATGGTGAGGTCGCGCAGGGCATCGTCGGCTACGATCCGGTCGCCAACAAACAGACCACCGCGGAACAGATCAAGCGCTGCGAAGCCGACCCCGCCGCCCGGCTGAAAGTGCTGGAAGCCGCCAACCCCGGCGCCAAACGCAGCAAGGGAGCACGCTACACTCCCGTCGCCAAGCGGATCGACCGGCCGGACGCCATCGCCTTCGTGCTGCGCAACTATCCGCTGGTGCAGGATGCCGCGATCGTCAAACTGCTCGGCACCACGAAAGAAACCATCCAGAAAGTGCGCGAGCGCAGCCACTGGAATTCCGCCAACATCAAGCCGCGCGACCCGGTCATTCTCGGACTGTGCAAGCAATCGGACCTGAACGACGCGGTCAACGCCGCCAATACCCGCGCGGTCCGCGAAGGTCAGCCGATCCCGCCGCCCTTGCCGGCACACGCGGAAGATGAAGCCGCCTGAAATCGAAACGGCCGGAGCGGCTGAGCCGCTCCGGCCGCGCTGATGTGACGATTTCGGTCGGTTTACTATCGCGTCCGCAGACGCTCCATTTCTTCCTTCAAACGGAGTTTTTCCAGTTTGAGCCGTGAGAGACTGTCGTCATCCGGTCGGGGCCGGCGATCTTCATCGGTAATCCGCGCATCGAGGCCGGCGTGGCGTTGCTTCAATGACTCGAGTCTCGCTTCCAAGCTCATCATTCACTCCTTTCCGAGAGTTGATCCAACGTGTGGAAGGCCCGGTGCCCGATCAAAGGCACCGGAACCGAGACTAGTCCCGCCGCGCGGCACTTGTCATCAAACTTTTATGCAAGGCTTCGGCAATACCCCCCATGGATCAGCGGCCGAAACCACGATAGGAGTTGAGCGCGACCCTGTGCTAAGGAGCCGATCATGCTGACCGACAAGGATAATCTGCTCCGTCATCTGCACGGGTTGCGCAGCGAGCATCGCGACCTCGATACCGTGATCGCACGGCTCGGCGACCACGCCGCGATCGATCAATTACAGGTCCAACGCCTCAAGAAGCGCAAACTGCTGCTGCGTGACCAGATCCTCCGGCTCGAAAGCCGCCTGATCCCCGATAATATCGCATGAACCCACCGCTCGTCGGCGTCATCATGGGCAGCCGGTCGGACTGGCCGACCCTGCAAGCCGCCACCGCCATGCTCGATGACCTCGCCATCCCCTACGAAGCCCGGGTGATTTCGGCGCACCGCACGCCCGAGCGCATGGTGGCCTACGCCAAATCGGCCAGCGCGCGCGGCCTGCACATCATCATCGCCGGCGCCGGCGGTGCCGCGCATCTGCCCGGCATGGTCGCCTCGCTCACCACTTTGCCGGTGCTCGGCGTGCCGGTGGAATCCCACGCTTTGCGCGGCCAGGATAGCCTCTACTCGATCGTGCAGATGCCCGGCGGCATACCGGTCGCGACGTTTGCGATCGGCAAACCCGGTGCGATCAACGCCGGATTATTCGCGGCATCCATCCTCGCTCTGGCCGATCCCGCCCTCGCCGCCCGCCTCGCTGACTGGCGCGCCGCCCAGACCGCGCGCGTGCCCGAACTGCCGGAAGACTGACCATGAATTTCCCCCTACCGCCCAACGCAACCATCGGCATCGTCGGCGGCGGCCAACTCGGTCGGATGTCCGCCATGGCCGCCGCTCGGCTCGGCTATCGCTGCCATATTTTCACCCCCGAACCTGATGCCCCGGCCTCGCAGGTCGCGAGCTTGACGACGCTGGCCGATTATGATGACAACGCCGCCCTGATCCGCTTTGCCGAATCGGTCGATGTCATCACCTTCGAGTTCGAAAACGTCTCGGCCGAGGGTCTCGACCTGCTGGCCGAGCGCCGCCCGGTGCGCCCCGGGCCGGACATCCTGCGCATCAGCCAGGACCGCATCGCCGAAAAAACCTTCCTGAACGCCGCCGGCGTGCGCACCGCACCCTGGGCGCCGGTCGAATCGATCGCGCAACTCCAGGCCGCCATCGCCACCATCGGCCTGCCCGCCGTGCTCAAAACCACCCGCCTCGGCTACGACGGCAAGGGCCAGGCGCTGATCCGCACCGCTGGTGAAGCCGAAATGGCCTTCGCGCTGCTCAACCCGAAACCGCTCATCCTCGAAGGCTTCGTCGATTTCGCCTGCGAATGCTCGGTCATCGTCGCGCGCGGCGCCGATGGCGCCAGCACCGCGTTCGACACCGTGGAAAACCGCCACCGCGACCACATCCTCGACCTCACCCTGGCCCCCGCCCCGTTCGACCCCGATCTGCGGCACGAAGCCCAGGCGATGGCGCTGCGCGTCGCCGATCACCTCGCCCTGGTCGGGCTGATGGCGGTGGAATTCTTCATCGACCGCGATGGCCGCATCCTCGCCAACGAAATCGCACCCCGCCCGCATAATTCCGGCCACTGGACGATCGATGCCTGCCCCGCGAGCCAGTTCGAGCTCCACATCCGCGCGGTCGCCGGCCTCGCCTTGCCCCAGGCGGTGCGCCATTCCGATGCGGTGATGAAAAACCTGGTTGGCCCGGCCGATATCGCGCTCTGGCCACAAATCGTCGCAACCCAAGGCCTCATCCCGCATCACTACGGCAAAACCGCCGCCCGCGAAGGCCGCAAGCTCGGCCACGTCAACACGCTGTTCCCGCACGGCGCGCTGCCGGGCGCCTTCGGCATCGCGGCCGCGCTGGGCGTTCTGGCCGCAGACGAACCCTGATCGGTTCAGACCGCAGCGGCGCCGATCAACCGCGTCGCGGTTTCCAGCCGGTCCGCTTCGGCGACAGGCTTGTCGAGCCGCAGCCGCAAAATTCGTGGAAACCGCAGCGCGATGCCTG
Organism: Acidiphilium sp. 34-64-41; assembly: GCF_002282635.1. Taxonomy (NCBI): domain Bacteria; kingdom Pseudomonadati; phylum Pseudomonadota; class Alphaproteobacteria; order Acetobacterales; family Acidocellaceae; genus Acidiphilium; species Acidiphilium sp. 34-64-41. The sequence continues at coordinate 5,542 of NZ_NCJX01000019.1, forward strand.
ATTTGTGTCGGCTTGAGCGCTGGGCGGCGTCGAAGCCGATTTCAAGCACGATGCCGTGTTCCACCTCGCGCACCGGCCCGTAGGTCGCGACGGTATGGGTGCGGATCCATTTATCCAGCACCAGCAATTCGGCATCGGTGTAACCGGAATACGCCTTGCCGATCGGCACCAGCCGACCTTCCTCGGTCCAGACGCCGAAGGTGTAATCCGAATAGAATGAGCTTCGCCTGCCATGGCCGCGCTGGGCGTACATCAGCACGCAGTCGAGGCTGAGCGGATCGCGTTTCCATTTCCACCAATGGCCCTTCGGCCTGCCGGCGAGATAGGGGCTTGCGGCGGCCTTGAGCATCAGCCCTTCGATGCCGTCATCACGCGCGGTGGCGCGCAGACCGGCGAGATCGGCTTCAGTTTCGAAGTCGATCTGCGGCGAAATATCCATCCGTGCCGGGGTGGTCGCGGCAAACCAGGCCTCCAGCCGGGCGCGGCGCTGATCGAACGGCAGGCCGCGCAGATCCGCGGCACCGTCGAACAGCATGTCATAGAGCCGCACGGCGACAGGATATTCGGCGCGCGCCTTGGCACTGACGATCTTGCGGTTGAGCCGTTGCTGCAAATCGGCGAACGGGGCGACCACACCATCTCTCATCACTAGCAATTCACCATCGAGCACCGCGTTGAATTCCATCGCGGCGAGGATTTCCGGAAAACTCGCTGAAATATCATCAGCACCGCGCGAATACAGCCGCTTGCCGCCAGGCGTTGCGACCAGTTGGACGCGGATGCCATCCCATTTCCATTCCGCCCGGTAGGCCGACCAGTCGAGGCTTGCGCGGTCAACCTCCTCGATCGGGTGGGCGAGCATCGGCGGGCGGAACACCGGCGTGGTACCAGGATCGGGCCGCAGCGCGCGGCGTTCCAGCCAATCGAACAGCGTGGGATAGGGCGGCAGCAGACCGTGCCAGATCTCCTCGATCTGATCGACCTCGACATCGAAGCGTTGTGCGAGGGCGAGCTTGGCCAGCCGCAGCGACGCGCCGACCCTGAGGCCGCCGGTGATCAGCTTGATCAGCGCGATGCGGGTCGAAACGTCGCTCGCATCCAGCCAAGTGGCGATGAGCGCGGGGATTGCATCGCGCGGGGTCTGGCGAAGCTGGTCGACCACCGCGGGTAGTTCCGGCGGCGCTTCGATGGCCGCTTTTGGCCAGATCAGCGCAATGGCCTCGGCAAGGTCACCGACATAGTCGTAAGATAAGGCAAACAATTCCGGATCGACGCGGGTTGCGACCAAGGCGCGTAGCGCCGCCGGTTTCGCGCCCGGAAAATCAAGTTTGCCGGCGATTGCGGCCAGGGCGTAGCCGCGTTCGGGATCGGGGCGCGTGCCGAAGTAATCGGCCAATAGCGCGATTTTGGCGTTGCGGCCTTGGGTGTAGAGCAGGCGCTCCAGGAGGTCGGCGAAAGGCTTCATCAGGGCGAAGGCAAGGAAAGGGGAAGACTTCTTTTTGTGAACAAAAAGAAGCAAAAAAACTTTGATTCATTGGGCCCATCCCCATGAAACCACCCATGCCCCAAATCAACAAAAGTTTTTTGCTTCTTTTTTACAAAAAAGAAGTCTTTCCTTCCCTTCCTATCGCTCACGCATCATCCCCCTCATCGCCATACCCGATCAAACTCAACGCCCGCCCGCGCCGCCCCATCAGACCAAGCTGATAGATCAGCGCGGCCTCGTTGCCGTGCGTGACCCAGATTTCCGGGGCCTGTACGTCGATCACGGTGGCCAGCAACTCATCCCAATCGGCGTGATCGGAGATGATCAGGGGTAGTTCCACCCCGCTCGCCTTGGCGCGCTGGCGCACCCGCATCCAACCCGAAGCGACCGCGACCACCGGATCATCCAGCCGGCGTGCCCAGCGATCCGCGACGGCGGAGGGCGGCGCGATCACCACGGCACCGCGCAGCGCGGCTTTGTCGGCCACCGTGGCCGGGCGGAGATCGCCCAGATCGATGCCGAGTTCGCCGTACAAATCGCATAGTTTCGCCAATGCCCCGTGCAGGTAGATCGGCGCGTCGTAGCCGGCGGCGCGCAGCAGGGCGATCATGCGCTGTGATTTGCCGAGGCCGTAAGCGCCGATCAGATGCGGCCGTTCGGGAAACACGCTCATCGAATGCAGCAGCTTGGCGATTTCCTTGTCGGTATCGGGGTGGCGGAACACCGGCAGGCCGAACGTCGCCTCGGTGACGAACACGTCGCACGCGACCGGCACGAAGCCAGCGCAGGTGGGGTCGGCGCGGCGCTTGTAATCGCCGGACACCACGGCGCGGCTGCCCTGATAGGTCATCACCACCTGGCACGAGCCGAGCACATGGCCGGCCGGCACCAGGCTGACATCGACATCGCCGATCCGCAGCACCTCGCCAATCGCGAGCGCCTGCTGGGTGATGCCCGCCCTGCCCTCGCCCATCCGCGCCCGCATGATCGCCAGCGTTTCGACGCTGGCGAGCACGTGAACATGACCCGGCCGAGCGTGATCGGCATGGCCATGGGTGATGATCGCCCGGTCGACCGCGCGCGTCGCATCGATGAAAAAGCCGCCGGGGAGGCAGAACAGGCCTTCGGGGCGGGGTTGGAGCCAGGTTTCGGGGTGCGGTGCCACTGGGTTCAGATGGACGGTGATTGCGAAAATAACCAGGGTGATTAGACTGCAAATCGTGAACAAAAGCAAAACATCGCTGCCGGCGCGGTTCGGTGACTGGTTTGCGGCGCGGGGTTGGCTGGTGCGGCCACATCAGCTTGCGGTGCTCGATGCGGTCGGCGCGGGTGAGAATGCGCTGCTGATTGCACCGACCGGCGGCGGCAAGACGCTGGCCGGTTTTCTGCCGAGCCTGATCGCTCTGGCTGATGATCCGCGCCCCAGGCTGCACACGCTCTATATCAGCCCGTTGAAGGCGCTGGCCACCGATATTGCGCGCAATCTCGAAGCGCCGATCGCCGAGATGGCGCTGCCGATCCGCGTTGAAACCCGCACCGGCGATACGCAGGCGAACCGGCGGGCGCGCCAGCGCAGCGATCCGCCGCATATTCTGCTGACCACGCCGGAGAGCCTCGCCTTATTGTTGTATCAGCCCGAGGCAGCGGATTATTTCGCCGATCTCGCGGTGATCGTGATCGATGAGATCCACGCGCTCGCCGGCACCAAGCGCGGCGATCAACTGGCGCTCGGCCTCGCGCGGCTGCACGCGCTGGCGCCGGCGGCGCTGCGGATCGGGCTGTCCGCCACCGTCGCGCATCCGGGCGCGATGCGGGACTGGCTCTCGCCCGACGGCATCGGCGGTGTGACGCGATTGGTGCTCGGTGAGGCCGGTGCTGCGCCCGAGATCGGCCTGCTGATCGCACCGGGGCGGATGCCGTGGTCGGGCCATATGGGGCTGATGGCGGCCGAGGCGATTTTGCAGCAGATCCGTGGCGCGCGCATGACGATCGTGTTCGTCAACACCCGCGCGCAGGCGGAGCTGATGTTCGAGGCGCTGTGGCGGCACAATGAGGAAACGCTGCCGATCGCGCTGCATCATGGCAGTCTCGATGTGAGCCAGCGCCGCAAGGTCGAGGCGGCGATGGCGGCCGGGCGGCTGCGCGCGGTGGTGGCGACCTCATCGCTCGATCTCGGGATCGATTGGGCCGCGGTCGATCAGGTGATCCAGGTCGCGGCCCCCAAGGGCATGTCGCGGCTGATGCAGCGGCTGGGCCGGGCCAATCACCGGCTGGATGAGGCTTCGCGCGCGCTGCTGGTGCCGGCCAACCGGTTCGAGGTGCTGGAATGCGCCGCCGCGATCGAAGGGGTGGCGGCACTTGATCTCGATGGCGATCCGCCGCGACCAGGCGCGCTCGATGTGCTGGCCCAGCACGTGCTGGGGTGCGCGTGCGCAGCCCCGTTCCACCCGGATGAATTGTACGCCGAGGTGACGATGTGGTTCACTATGTCGAAGATGGCGGCTACGCGCTCGCGGTCTATGAGCGCTACCGAAAATTGTTCCGTGATTCCGAAGGGTTCATGCATGTGCGCCACGCGCGCATCGTGCGGCAGTTCCGCATGAATATCGGCACCATCGTCGAGGCGCCGGTGCTGAAGGTGCGGTTGGGCGGCGGGCGCGGCGGGGGCATCACGCTCGGCGAGATCGAGGAATATTTCGTCACCATGATGAGCCCGGGCGATACGTTTTTGTTCGCGGGGCGGCGGCTGGTGTTTCTCGGCATTCGCGAAACCAGCGTGATGGCGGCGGATGGCGGCACCGGCGAGCCGAAAATTCCCGCCTATGTCGGCGGGCGGATGCCGCTGAGCACCAACCTCGCCAACCGGGTGCGCGCCATGCTGCACGAGCCCGCGCAATGGCGGCATTTTCCGGATCAGGTGCGCGAATGGCTGGAACTCCAGGCATGGCGATCATCCCTGCCCGGCCCCGATGATCTGCTGGTCGAGACGTTTCCGCGCGGCGGGCGCTGGTACATCGTCGCCTATTGTTTCGAGGGGCGGCAGGCGCATCAGGCGCTCGGCATGTTGATCACCCGGCGGCTGGAACGGTTCGGCGATCAGCCTTTGGGGTTCGTTGCGACCGATTACGTGCTCGGCGTGTGGTGCGCGCGCGAACCGCACGACATCGCCCGGCTGTTCGAGGAGGACATGCTCGGCGATGATCTCGAAGCGTGGATGGCGGAAAGCACCATGCTCAAGCGCAGCTTCCGCAACGTGGCCGTGATCGCCGGGTTGATCGAGCGGACGCATCCGGGCGGCGAGCGCAGCCGTAGACAAGTCAGTATCAATACCGATCTGATTTACGATGTGCTCCGCAAACATGACCCCACCCATATCCTGCTCCGCGCAACAAGGGCGGACGCCGCGCATGGGCTGGTCGATCTGGCGCGGATCGCCGGGATGCTGGCGCGGGCGCGCGGACGGATCACGCACCGGCGGCTCAAGCGCGTCTCACCGCTGGCCGTGCCGGTGCTGCTCGAAATCGGTCGCGAGCAGATTCGCGGCGGCGAGGCGGAGGACGCGCTGCTGGCCGAAGCCGAGGCCCTGCTCGCCGAGGCCGGGATCGAGGATGATGTCGCATCAAGTGTCCATCTGGCGTGACACGGCACAATATGGAATGGAGGCGGTTATGAATGCTGCCCCGATTCACCGTGCCGGTCATCGTTTCATGCTCGACCCCGCCGGGGTGGTGTTCTGGCCCGCGCGCCGGACGTTGATCCTGGCCGATCTGCATCTGGAAAAAGCCTCGTCGAGTGCCGCGCGCGGTACGCTGGTGCCGCCGTACGATACGCGGGCGACGCTGGACCGGCTGGCGCTGCTGCTGCGGCGCTACGCGCCGGAGGTGGTGATCGCGCTCGGCGATTCGTTCCACGACGATCAGGGCCACGCGCGTCTGGCGGCCGAGGATGCGGCGCGGCTGGCGCGGTTCGAGGCGGCGCACCCTGCGCGATGAGGCCTGGGTGTTCCGCCATCAAGCTGAGGCGCTGGAGACCGGGCAGGTCGAGTTTTCCGGCCATTTTCATCCCAAGGCGCGAATCGCGACACGGGCGGGTTCGATCGCGCGGCCCTGTTTCGTGACCGATCAGCACCGCGTGCTGCTGCCCTCGTTCGGCGCTTTTACCGGCGGGTTGGAGGTGACGGCGGCGCCGATCCGCGCGCTGTTCCCGCGCGGCGGGCAGGTGTTTCTGCTGAGCCGGGAGCGGGTGTTCGCGTTTCCGCTCGCACACGCAGCGAAAGCCGCATGATGGCGAGGAGTCTGGTCTGGCTGCGCAACGATTTACGGCTGGCCGATAACCCTGCGTTAGCGGCGGGGCTCGATGCGGGCGCGGTCGTGCTGGTGTTCGTGCTCGATCCCGCGGCGCAGTGGGGTGGGGCCGCGCTGTGGTGGCTGCACCGCTCGCTCGCGGCGCTGGCGCAGGATTGTGCGGCGCGCGGGGCGAAGCTCGTGCTGCGGCGTGGCGATTCGGTGGCGATCATCCCCGAACTCGCCGCATCGATCGGTGCTACCACGGTGCATGCCGGGCGGGCGCATGAGCCCTGGCTGCGGCGGGTCGATCGCGATGTGGCGGCCGCGTTGAAAGCGCGCGGTATCGGCTTTGAGCGGCATCGCTCGGCGCTGATGTTCGGTGCCGAGCAGATCCGCACGAAATCGGATGGCGTCTACGGCGTCTACACCCCGTTCTCGCGCGCGTGTTTCGAGGCGTTCGCACCGCGCGCGGCGATCGCGGCGCCCGAGCGCATTCCGGGCATTGCCGATGTCGCAAGCGATGCGCTGGAGGATTGGCATTTGCTGCCCCGCGCGCCGGATTGGGCGTGCGGGTTGCGCGACACCTGGCAACCCGGCGAGGCCGGCGCGCATGACCGGCTTGAGCAGTTCCTGCGTGACGGGCTCGAGGATTACGATCGCCGCCGCAACCTACCCGGCGAGACCGGCACCTCGATGCTGTCGCCGCATCTGCACTGGGGCGAAATCGCGATCGATGCGGTCTGGCGCGCGGCCGATGCGGTGGTGACCAAACGCCCTGACGGCAAGCACACATTTCTCAAGGAGCTGATCTGGCGCGAATTCGCCGCCTATCTGCTCTGGCATAATGAAACGCTCGATGAAGTGCCGATGAAGGACCAGTTCGTGGCGATGCCGTGGCGCGACGCCCCGGATGATCTGCGCGCCTGGCAGCGCGGCGTAACCGGTATTCCGATCGTCGATGCCGGGATGCGGCAACTCTGGCGGACCGGCTGGATGCACAACCGCGTGCGGATGATCACCGCCTCCTTCCTGGTCAAGCATCTGCTGATCCCCTGGCAGGCGGGCGCGGCGTGGTTCTGGGATTGTCTGGTCGATGCCGATGCCGCGTCCAACGCCGCCTCGTGGCAATGGGTGGCCGGGTGCGGTGCGGATGCGGCACCCTATTTCAGAATCTTCAACCCGGTGCTGCAAGGTGAGAAATTCGACCCGGAGGGTGCCTATGTCCGCCGCTTCGTGCCGGAACTCGCGCGCCTGCCCGATCGCGCGCTGCACGCGCCGTGGGACGCACCGGAGGCGGTGCTGCGCGGCGCCGGTGTTACGCTGGGCAAAACCTATCCGCGCCCGATCATCGACCTCAAAGCGGGGCGTGAGCGGGCGCTGGCGGCGTTCAAGACGATCGGAAAATCGGCGGCATGAGCAGTGAAAAACCAAAACTCGCGGTGATCGGCGCCGGCATCGCCGGGATGGCGATGGCATGGCTCGCGCGCGATGAGTTCGACGTCGTGCTCTACGAGGCCGAGGCGCGGCTCGGCGGCCATGCCGATACCCAATTGGTCACGCTCGATGGCATGGAGGTTGCGGTCGATACCGGGTTCATCGTGCTGAACGATCGGAACTATCCGAATCTCGAAGGATTTTTCAGGGAACTCGATGTCGCAACCCATGATACCGAAATGACCTTTGGCGTCTCGATCGGCGATGGCGCGCTGGAATACGGCGGCTCGAACCTCGCGCAATTATTCGCCCAGAAAACCAATCTGCTGCGGCCGCGCTTCTGGCGGATGATCCAGGACATTCTGCGCTTCAACCGCGAAGCCCCCGCGCTGTTGACCAGCGAGACCACCGAAACCCTCGGCGATTATCTCGATCGGAACCGCTACAGCGCCGGTTTCACCGAGGATCATATCCTGCCGATGGGGGCGGCGATCTGGTCGGCCTCGGTCGCCGGCATGCGGGCGTTTCCGGCCTGGCATTTCGTGCGATTTTTTCATAATCACGGTCTGCTGACCATCAACGACCGGCCGCAATGGCGCACCGTGACCGGCGGGTCGCGCATGTATGTCGCGAAGCTGCGTGCGGCACTCGGCGCACGGGTGCGCTCGGCGTCGCCGGTGCGCCGCGTCAGCCGCATGGGTGATCGGGTCAGCGTCAGCACCGATCATGATACAGCGATGTTCGATCAGATCGTGCTCGCCTGCCACGCAGATCAGGCGCTCGCGATGATCGAACAACCCACGCCCGAGGAACGTGCCCTGCTCGGCGCCGTCCGGTTTCAGGCGAACACCGCCGTTCTGCACACCGATCCTGCGCTGATGCCCCGGCGCAAAGCCGTGTGGTCGGCGTGGAATTACCTTTCGCGCGATGCGGCCGATCATGGCCAGGCGATCAGCGTGACCTATTGGATGAACGCGTTGCAGGGCATCAAGACCGCGAAACCCTTGCTGGTCAGCCTGAACCCGCTGATCCCGCCCGACCCGGCGCAGGTGCTGTTGCGGCGCGACTACACGCATCCGGTGTTCGACACGGCGGCGATGGCCGCACAGGCGGCGCTGCCGGGTATTCAGGGCGTCGATCGGCTATGGTTCGCAGGGGCCTGGACCGGCTGGGGCTTCCATGAAGATGGCATTGCCTCGGCGGTGCGCATCGCGCAGGCGCTCGGGCTTGGCATTCCCTGGCAGGCGCGCACGGAACGGCGCGCGGCATGAGCGGTGCGATGATCTATGCCGGATCGGTCGGCCATGTGCGCTACACCACGCCGCGCCATAAATTCGCCTACCGGCTGTGGATGCTCGCGCTTGATCTTGACGATCTCGATGGTCTGGCGCGGCGCAGCGCGATCTTCCGGCACAACCGGCCCGGACTGATCGGCATCAACGATCGCGACCACGGCCCGCGCGACGGCAGCGCCCTGCGCCCCTGGGTCGAGGCGGCGCTGGCGGAAAACGGGCTGGCGGCGTTCGGCGCGCGCATCCGTTTCATGACGATTCCCCGTATACTCGGTTATGCATTCAACCCGATTTCCTTTTATTTCTGCGCCGACGCCGATGGCAGGCTGGGTGCCGTGCTGCACCAGGTGAAGAACACGTTCGGCGATCAGGTGGGCTATCTCATCCCGGTGACCACGGCATCGGGACTGATCCGCCAGCGGGTCGCCAAGGCGATGCATGTATCCCCCCTGTTCGACATGCAGGGTCAGTATGATTTCACCTTCACCCGGCTGGAGCGGCGGTTTCGCATGAGCATCCGCTATGGTGCCGAAGCGCGCCGGATGAGTGCCGTGATGGCGCTCGATGCCGCGCCGGCGACCGACCGTGCGCTGCTCGGCCAGCTTGCCCGCATGCCATTGATGGCGGTCAAGGTGATCGCCGCGATCCATTGGGAGGCGATCAAGACCCTGGTTCGTGGTGCCAAATTTCATCGTGAACCGAAAGACTCTCACCCGACAATCGTCCGAGGAGACGCCGTATGAACGACGCCACCACTCTGTCCAACGCCGCCCTGCCGCGCGACCGCCGGCTGCGGCTGGGGCTCGGCATCGCCCGGATGATCAAGGCCGGCACGATCGAGGTGATCCTGCCGGATGGCTCGGTGCATCATTTCGCCGGCACCGAACCGGGGCCGAACGCCACCATGGTGGTGCGCGATGCGCGGATGATCGCGAAACTGTTGCTCGGCGGCAGCCTCGGTCTCGCCGAGGCCTATCTGGAAGGCTGGTGGGACAGCCCGAACCTGATCGATGTGCTGCGTTCGGGCACGGTGAACGAGGCGGCGTGGGAAGACATGCTGCGCGGCAAGCTCTGGGCGCGCGCGGTCAGCTATGTTGCGCATAAGTTGCGGCCGAACACCCGCAAGGGCGCGCGGCGCAATATCGCCGAGCATTATGACCTTGGTAATGATTTCTATGCATCATGGCTCGATGAAACCATGACCTATTCAGCTGCCGTGTTCGAAACCGGCGACTCCGGCCTAGCCGCTGCGCAGGAGCGGAAAATCCACCGCCTGTGCCGCGCGCTCGGCCTGAGCGAGGGGATGAACGTGCTCGAAATCGGCTGCGGCTGGGGTGGCTTCGCCGAAATTGCAGCGCGCGATTATGGCGCCAACGTCACCGGCATCACCTTGTCGCAGGAGCAACTCGACTACGGCCAGGCGCGCATCGCCCGCGCCGGGCTCGGCAACCGCGTCACTCTACGGTTGCAGGATTATCGCGACGTAACGGAAACCTTCGACCGGATCGCCTCGATCGAGATGTTCGAAGCGGTCGGCGAGCAATACTGGCCGACCTATTTCGATTGCGTGCGCGACCGGCTGAACCATGGCGGCCTCGCCGGGTTGCAGGTCATCACCATCGCCGACCGGTATTTCGACGATTATCGTTCGAGTGCCGATTTCATCCAGCGCTACGTGTTCCCCGGCGGCATGCTGCCCTCGCCCACAAGGTTCGGTCAGGAAATCGCCCGCGCCGGGTTGAAACTGCGCGACAGTTTCTGGTTCGGCCAGGATTACGCCGAAACCCTGGCGCGCTGGCAGCACGCGTTCCAGGCCGCGTGGCCGCAGATCGGCGCGATGTCGCGCCAGTACGACACGCGGTTCAAGCGGCTGTGGGAATATTATCTGGCGTATTGCGAGGCCGGGTTCCGCGCCGGTTGGACCGATGTGGGCCAGTTCGTGATCGCGCGAGGCTGATTGCCGAATTCTCGCCTCAGCCTCCGCACCAAGCTGATCTACGCAGCCCCCGCGCTGCCGCTGGCGATGCTCGGCCTGCCGCTGCTGGTGATCCTGCCGGATTTCTGGGCCGGATCGATGCATATGAACCTCGCCACGGTCGGCTTCGTGCTGACGCTCGTGCGGATTTTCGATGTCATCGTCGACCCCGCGATCGGCCGGTTTTCCGACCTCTCGCATAGTCGCTTCGGCCGGCGCAAACCATTCATGGCGGTGGCGATGCCGGTGGCGGCGATCGGCGCGGTCGGCCTGTTCTTTCCACCGCACGGGGCCGGCGCACTCTGGCTGCTCGTGTTCTACGCGCTGGTCACCTGGGGCTGGACCGCGCTGTCCCTGCCCTATTGGGCGTGGGGGGCTGAATTGTCGGATGACTATACCGAACGCCAGCGCATCACCTCGCTGCGCGAAGGCGGCACGATTGTTGGCATCCTGATTTCCGCGATCGCGCCGGTCGCCCTCGGCATCACCTCACATGTCGGCCAGGCGCATCTGCTGTCGCTGCTGACCATCGGGCTTGCGACACCCTTCGTGCTGTTCGCGCTGCTGCTCGTGCCCGACAAGCTGCCGACGCGGCGCACTGCCCCGGCCGGGCTCGGGCCGACCCTGAAACTGGTCGCCTCGAACGGCCCGTTCCGCCGGCTGATCCTCGCTTGGGCGGTGAACGGTCTGGCGAACGGGTTGCCGGCGGCGCTGATCCTGATCGTGTTCGACCAAATCCTGCATACGCCCGCCGCATCGGGGCCGCTGCTGCTGGTCTATTTCGCGGCGGGCGTGATCTCGGTGCCGTTTTGGCTGAAACTCGCGGCGCGGATCGGCAAGCATCAGACCTGGGCAGCGGCGATGGCGATGTCCGGCATCGCCTTCGCCTTCGTGCCGGCGATCCTGCACGTGCCGCATGTGCTGATCCTGTTCGGCATCATCAGCGTCTTCACCGGCGCTGGGCTGGGTGCGGATTTCACCATCCCGCCCGCGATCCAGGCCGATGTCGTCGATGTCGATGAAGCCGCGAGCGGCGAGCAGCGCGCCGGCATCTATTTCGCGGCCGCCACCATGGCCCAGAAGGCTGGCAACGCCCTCGCGCCGGGTCTCGCGTTTCCGCTGCTCGGCCTGGTCGGGTTCTCGACCCACGGCGGCAACGACGCGATGCAGGATGCCGCCCTGATGGTGCTCTATTGCGGCATCCCCTCTGCGCTGAAAATCGTCGCCGCGCTGATCATGCGCCGCTTTCCGATCGACCGCGCCGCCCAGCAGGATCTGCGCGCCGCGATCGCGGCACAGGCGTGACGCCGCCCGGCCGTATCCCCCCGGGCATCGGCCTGCGCATCGTGGGTGATGTCCACGGCGACGCCAAAGGCTTCGCCGCGGCGGCGGCGACCGATCGGTTCATCATCCAGCTCGGTGATCTGGTCGATGACGGGCCGGACACGCCCGGCGCGCTGCATCTGATGTTCGACCTGATCGACGCCGGGCGCGGCCTGTTTCTGCTCGGCAACCATGATTTCAAACTGGCCCGCGCGCTGCGGGGCGATGCCGTGCAGCGCGGCCCCGGCCTTGCCACCACGTTGGCCGCGCTCGATGCGGCCACCGCCGCGCGCACCCTGGCCGAAATCAGCCGCGCACCGGCGTGGCTCACCCTGCACAGCGCACTCTGCGTACACGGCGGGTTTCACCCCGCGATGCTCACCGAACCGGCCCCGCCGTTGCCGCCCGGCCGCGCCGGCCGCCTGCTCGCCCGCGCCCTGTTCGGCCAGACCACCGGCCGCGTCACCGGCGCCGGCAAGCCCGAACGCCTGCTCACCTGGGTCGACCGGATTCCGCCGGGCATCACGGTCTATTGCGGCCACGACCAACGCAGCACGGATGGCCGCCCGCTGCGCCTGACCGGGGCGCTCGGCGGCGTTGCCATGTTCCTGGACACCGGCGCCGGCAAGGGCGGCCATCTCTCCTGGATCGACCTGCCCCCGTTGAACTGAGCCGGGTTTCGTGCCCTAAACCCCGGCATTCATGACACCGCTACCACTGACAGGACTCGATCGATGACCAATCTCACCCTCGCCACCGCCGAAACCATCCTCGCCGCCGCCCGCGCCAAAGGGCGCGCGCTCAACCTCGCACCACTGACCGTGGTGGTGCTCGACGCCGGCGGCCACATGGTCGCGCTCGCGCGGGAGGATCGCTCGGGCATCGGCCGGGTCGAAATCGCAACCGGCAAGGCCTGGGGCGGCCTCGCCATCGGTGCCGGCTCGCGCGTGCTGTTCGACCGCTGGAACGCCGGCGGCGCCGGCTTCGTCACCGCCCTCGCCGCCGCCACCCAAGGCCGCATGGTGCCAGTGCCGGGCGGCGTGCTGGTGATCGATGGCGCCGGCGACATCATCGGCGCGGTCGGCATTTCGGGCGATACCTCCGATAACGACGAGACCTGCGCGATTGCCGGGATCGAGGCGGCTGGGTTGACGGCTAAGGCGGGGTGAGGATCGGTCAGAAAGTAAGGGAAGTCCTTCTTTTTTTGGAAAAAAGAAGCAAAAAACTTTTTTGAATTGGGGTCCGGGCTCAGTCAGGCATCGCAGACATGGAATAATCGAAACGATTGGACGCACAGGCGCTTCGTGCGGTGCTGTGCAACGATCCGGAGCCGTTCAAACAGGCGATGCGGCAATGGAGCACCGGCGGGGATATGTGGCAGCGGCGGTGCCGCCATAATCTGTCCGAACAAGGCCAAGCAAGCGACTGATCTTGAACTACTTTACGATTGTATCGAACCGTCGGTCGAGTCCAGGGAATTTTTCTTGCGCAAGGGGATCGGCTGGGCCTTGCGGGAATACGCCTGGACGGACCCGGACGAGGTGCAGCGTTATGTCGATCAGAACAGCCACCGCCTCAGCGGCCTGAGCCGCCGCGAAGCCCTAAAGACCATCACGCGCAAGGCAACCCGTCCACAGCGCCCCCGACCCCGAGTCAAAAAGTTTTTTGCTTCTTTTTTACAAAAAAGAAGCCCTTCCCTAACCTTCCTATCAACCACCGAGCCTCAATGCGCCTTGACCGCATGATCCAGCGGCACCGAAATCCACGACGACCCATCCGGCCCGTCGACCAGCAGGGCGACCGCATGTTTATGCGCCAGCCGATCGTTCAGCGCCTCGGGCGAGGTTATGAAATCCGGGCCGACCGCTTCGATCAGCGTATCGGCCTGTAATCCGGCATGGGCGGCGGCGCCGTTTTTGTCGACCGAGACGACAATCACGCCCTGGGCACCGGGATGGGTCATCACGCCGATGCCGAGGGCGCTGATCATATCGGGTTTCGGCGCTGTGGTGGCGGGTGCGGCTTTCGGTTTGGCACCTGGTGCGGCCGGTTTCGGCGGTACGGCGATGGTGATGGTCGCGTCGTGCACATCGCCATCGTGCCGGTAGCGCAGTTGCGCGGTCTGGCCGACCGGGATTTCGGCGAGAGCGACCTTGAAGGCGTGCACCGTATCGATCGGGTTGCCGTTGACGCGGGTGATCACGTCGGCCGGCGCTAATTTGCCGGCCGAGGGGCCGTGCGCAACGACGCCGCCGACCACGACGCCATCGGTCGTTTTCAGATGCCAGGCGTGCTGCATGTCGGCCGAGAGATGTTCCACCCGCAATCCGGCCCAGCCGCGCGTCATCGAGCCATGCGCGATCAGCGCGAGGGCGACCGGCTTGACCATGCTGGAGGGGATGGCGAACCCGATGCCGACCGATCCGCCCGAGGGTGAATAGATTGCCGAATCGACGCCGACGACGTGCCCCGCGGCATCGAGCATCGGGCCGCCGGAATTGCCGCGGTTGATCGCGGCATCGGTCTGGATGAAATTGTCAAAAGGGCCGGAGCCGATATCGCGGTGCAGCGCGCTGACCACGCCGGCCGAGACCGAGAAACCGAGGCCGAACGGGTTGCCGATCGCAACCACCCAGTCGCCCAGTTCGAGCTTGCCGCTGTCGCCGAACGTCAGATACGGATCGGGCTTGCCGGTGTCGATTTTCAGCACGGCGAGATCGGCCTTTTTATCGGCGCCGACCAGCTTGGCGGTGAAAATCCGGCCGTCATGCAGCGTCACCTTGATTTCGCTGGCACCGGCGATGACGTGATGATTGGTGACGATATAGCCATCCGGGCTGATGAAAAACCCGGTGCCAAGCGCCTGTTCGGCGCGCGGCGGCACGATCAGGCTGTGGCTGTCGGCTTTGTCGGTCGCGGTCTTGTGAAATCCGCCAGCACCCGGCTTGCTCGCCGCACCGCTGCCGGGCTTGGCTTTCATCGGGTCGATGCTTTCGACATCGACCACCGCCGGCAACGCCGCCCGCGCGAGTTTTGCGATCGCCGGTGGCGCCGGTGCGGCATGGGCAGGTGCTGCGATGGCGAGGCCAAGGGCTGCGAGTGTCAGAACGGGCAGGGTTTTGCGCAATGTCATGTCATGAGAGTGAGGTGATATTGCCGATCCGGCAAGAGATGATTTTCCGGACCTGATCGGGCGTTACACCACCCTCCCGCAGGTCGCGCAGCGTGGCGGCACGATCGCGCTTGGCCAGGCGCCGGCCGGCGGCATCGGTCAGCAGAGCGTGATGGGCGTAGCCCGGCGTTGGCCAGCCGAACAGGCGTTGCAGCACCACCTGGATGGGCGTTGCATCCCGCAGGTCCGCGCCGCGCGTCACCAGCGTCACGCCCTGCAGCGCATCGTCATGCGTGACGCATAAATGATAGCTGCACGGCGCATCCTTGCGGGCGAGCACGATATCGCCGCACGCCGCCGCATCGCCGCTGATCCAGCCCTCGCCCGCCTCGTGATAGCGCACGGGGCCGGTTTGGCGGATGGCGGCATCGGTGCGCAGGCGCAGCGCATAGGCATCGCCGCGCGCCATGCGGTCGGCGGCAAATGCGGGATCGAGGTGGCGGCAGGTGCCGGGATAGACCGCGCCCGCCCCATGCGGCGCCCCGAGCGCGGCGGCGATTTCGGCGCGCGAGCAGAAACACGGATACAGCAGCGCCATCGCCGCGAGTTGATCGAGTGCGGCGCGATAGGCGGCGACATGCGCGGACTGGATGCGCGGTGCGCCATCCCAAACGAGTCCGAGCCAGGCGAGATCCGCGAGGATCGCCTCGGTATAACAGGGCCGGCACCGCGCGGTATCGATATCCTCGATTCGCAGCAGAAACCGCCCGCCGGCCGCCCGCGCATGCTCGAACCCGATCAAAGCGGCAGCGGCGTGGCCAAGGTGCAGATACCCGGTCGGGCTGGGGGCGAAGCGCGTGGTGATGGACATCGGACGGCAGGATGATACCCTCAGCGGCAAATTCAAAGAGGGATCAGGATGGACGTACTGGATGGACCGCGTTGGGGACAGGCCGCGGGTGCCGCGAAGCAACTCATCGTGCTGTGCCACGGCGTCGGTGCCGACGGCAATGATTTGATCGATCTGGCACCCTATTGGGCGAAAGCCGCGCCGGAGGCGGCCTTCGTCTCGCCGCACGCGCCCGAACCCTTCGCCATGGCGCCGCACGGAAGGCAATGGTTCGACATCGGCGATCGCGATCCCGCCAAGCTTGCGGCCGGCGTCAGGCGCGCGCGGGTGGCCCTCGATGCGTTTCTCGATGCTGAACTGTCACGCCTGGGCCTGCCGCCCGATGCCTATGCGCTGATGGGCTTCAGCCAGGGGGCGATGACCGTGCTGTTCACCGGCCTGCGCCGCGCCGTGCCGCCGCGCGCGATTCTCGCGTTTTCCGGTGCGCTGATCGACCCGGACTCGCTCGCGCGCGAACTCACCGGCCGCCCGCCGGTTCTGCTGGTTCATGGCATCGAGGATCAGGTGGTGCCGGTCTCGCGCTCGCGCGACGCGGAGGCGGTGCTGCGCACAAACGATGTGCCGGTGCAGGCGCTGTATGTACCGAAACTGGCGCATGGCATCGAGGATTCGGGCCTCTCGGCCGGCGCGCTGGCGCTGCAGAAGGGCTTCGCGACCGTTGTTTAAGTTTGATGACAAGGGTTTCGCCCAACCGGCTTCGGCTTGCGGGCTTGGCCGGTCTTTGTCATAAAGCGCGCATGAATTCGGCCTGCCACGACATCTGGCGATTCGATTTCCGAAACGCCCTCAAGCGTTGGTCCCCGTTCTGGGACCTGTTCAGTCCGGCCGCGGTCCGGTGCGGTGCGCCTGATGCCTGACGGCGGGCAGAATTTCCCCGCTCTCGTGCTGAACGCGGATTTCCGTCCGCTCTCCTATTTTCCATTATCGCTCTGGGCCTGGCAGGACGCCGTGAAAGCGGTGTTTCTCGATCGTGTGTCCGTCCTGTCGGAATACGAGCACGAGGTGCATTCCGTCTCGTTGTCGATGAAGCTGCCTTCGGTAATCGCGCTGAAGGATTTCGTGCCCTCGATGCGCCAGCCGGCGTTCACCCGGTTCAACGTATTTCTGCGCGATGGGTTCACCTGCCAGTATTGCCACGATCGGCTGCCCGCGCCGGATCTGACGTTCGACCACGTGATCCCGCGCGCGCGCGGCGGCCGCACGACCTGGGAAAACGTGGTCACCGCCTGCGGTGCGTGCAATCTGCGCAAGGGTTCGAAACTGCCGCGCGAGTGCAAGATGTTCCCGTATGAAACGCCGCGCCGGCCGAACAGCTGGGAATTGCAGGATCGCGGCCGGGCGTTTCCGCCGAATTTCCTGCACGAAAGCTGGCGCGACTTCCTGTATTGGGACAGCGAGTTGGAAACATGAGCGATCTGATCCTCTATACCAACCCGATGTCGCGCGGCCGCATCGCGCGCTGGATGCTCGAGGAGATCGGCCAGCCCTACCGGGTTGAACTGCTCGACTACAAAACGACGATGAAATCGCCGCACTACCTCGCGATCAACCCGATGGGCAAAGTCCCCGCGGTGCAGCACGGCGATACGATCGTCACCGAAACCGCGGCAATCTGCGCCTACCTCGCGGATGCGTTTCCCGAGGCCGGATTGGCACCGCCGCTCCGCGATCAGCGGCGCGGCCCTTATTTCCGCTGGATGTTTTTCGCGGCCGGCCCCTACGAGGCGGCGGTGACCAACAAGGCATTCGGCTTCGAAGTGCCGGCGGGACGCGAAATATCGACCGGCTACGGCAGTTATACTGCGGTGATGGACGCGCTGGAGCAGGCGGTCGGGCAGGGTGACTTCATTCTGGGCGATCAGTTTTCGGCCGCCGATGTCTATGTCGGCTCGCAGATCGCCTTCGGCCTGATGTTCGGCACGATCGAAAAACGCCCCGCGTTCGAGGCCTATGCCCAGCGTCTGGCAGCACGGCCCGCCGCCCAGCGCGCCGCCTTACTGGACGATGCGCTGATCGCCGCCGCCGGCGATAAATAGCGCCCGGCCCGGTTTCACCTGATCGTCATATCGGCTATCTCCGGTTCATTGGAGAGCCGCCATGAACAAACCGATCCCGAATTCCCTGCGCAACCTGCCCGACGAACGTGGCCGCTTCGGCGCGTTCGGCGGAAGGTTCGTCGCCGAGACGCTGATGCCGCTGATCCTGGAGCTGGAAGCGGCTTACGAGGAAGCCAAGCGCGACCCGGCGTTTCAGACCGAATTCGACTATTACATGAAGCATTACGTCGGCCGGCCGAGCCCGCTGTGGTTCGCCGAGCGGCTGACCCGCAAACTCGGCGGTGCCAAAATCTATTTCAAGCGCGATGAGCTGAACCACACCGGCGCGCACAAGATCAACAATTGCATCGGCCAGATCCTGCTGGCCAAGCGCATGGGCAAGACGCGGATCATCGCGGAAACCGGCGCCGGCCAGCATGGTGTTGCGACCGCGACCGTCGCCGCATTGTTCGGCCTGCCCTGCGTGATCTACATGGGCGCCGTCGATGTCGAGCGCCAGCAGCCCAACGTGTTCCGCATGAGGCTGCTCGGCGCCGAGGTGGTGCCCGTCACCTCCGGTGCCGCCACGCTGAAGGATGCGATGAACGATGCGATGCGCGACTGGGTCGCGAACGTGCGCGACACGTTCTACATCATCGGCACCGCCGCCGGCCCGCACCCCTACCCCGCCATGGTGCGCGATTTCCAATCGGTGATCGGCACCGAGGCGCGCGCCCAGATGATCGAGGCCGAAGGTCGCCTGCCGGATGTCGCGATCGCCGCGATTGGCGGTGGTTCCAACGCGATCGGCCTGTTCCACCCGATGCTCGATGACGAGGTGAAACTGATCGGCGTCGAAGCCGCCGGGCGCGGCCTCGATTCCGGCGAGCACGCCGCCTCGCTCTCGCGCGGCCGGCCCGGCGTGCTGCACGGCAACCGCACCTATCTGTTGCAGGATGCGGATGGCCAGATCCTCGAAGCCCATTCGATCTCGGCCGGGCTCGACTACCCCGGCATCGGGCCGGAGCATTCGCATCTGCACGACATCGGCCGGGTGGAATACGTCGCCGTCACCGATGACGAGGCGCTGGAAGCGTTCCAGCTCTGCTGCGCGACGGAGGGCATCATCCCCGCGCTGGAACCGGCCCATGCGCTCGCGCATGTCGCGAAAATCGCGCCCGCGATGGACCCGTCACAGATCATCCTGATGAATCTGTGCGGCCGGGGCGACAAGGATATTTTCACGGTCGCGAAGCATCTCGGAGCAAAACTGTGAGCCGGATCGCCGCCACGTTCGCACGGCTGAAATCCGAAGATCGCGCCGCCCTGATCACCTTCGTCGAAGCGTTCGACCCCGATCGCGCGACTTCGGCCGCCCTGCTCGCCGGCATGGCCGCGCGCGGTGCGGACATCATTGAAATCGGCATGCCCTTCACCGACCCGATGGCCGATGGCCCGACCATCCAGCAGGCCGGCCGCCGCGCCTTGGCCGGCGGCGCCACCGTTGCCGGCACCCTCGGCCTGGTGCGCGACTTTCGCGCCGGCAACGACACCGTGCCGCTGGTGCTGATGGGCTACCTCAACCCGATCCTGTCCTACGGCGTCGCCCGCTTCACCGCCGATGCCGCGACCGCCGGGGTCGATGGGTTGATCGTGGTCGATCTGCCGACCGAGGAGACCGATCTGATGCTGGCGGACGTGCGGGCGAACGGGCTCGACCTGATCCGCCTGGTCGCCCCCACCACCTCCGATGCGCGTCTGCCGGTGGTGCTGAAAGACTCCTCGGGCTTCGTGTATTACGTGTCGATCACCGGCATCACCGGCACCCGCACCGCCTCCGCCGCCGACCTCGCGCGCGACATCCCGCGCCTGCGTGCGGCCACCAGCCTGCCCATCGCGGTCGGCTTCGGCGTGCGCACCCCCGAACAGGCCGCGATCGTGGCCCGCCACGCGGATGGCGCGGTGGTCGCCTCCGCCCTGATCGACCGCATGGCCGCCGGGCTCGACGATCAGGGCAAAGCTTCCGCCGCACTGATCGCCACCGTACTCGACGATGTCACCGCCCTGGCCGCAGCGATGCGCCGCGAGCGGGTGACGGTTTTGGCGTGACGCCGGCCGCCCGATGCCCTACCCTGAATCCCGCGCGGCGGAAGAGTGCAGGTGATGAGCAATTCGACCCTCTATGAGCAGGCTTTCTACGCCTGGGCCCAAGAACAGGCAGCCCCGCTCCGATCCGGCCGGTTCTTCGAGGCAGATTTTGCGAACATCGCCGAGGAAATCGAGAGCATGGGCAAATCGGAGAAGCGCGAGCTGGTCAATCGCCTCGCGCTGCTGCTGGCACGTTTGCTGAAATGCCAATTCCAGCCGACGTTCCGCGGCAACAGGTGGTTGTTTTCGATCGAGGAGCAGCGCGCGCGGCTCGCCGATCATCTGGCCGACAATCCGAGCCTGAAAGCGGCGCTGCCCGACCTGATCACCACTGCATACCGGCTGGCAAGCATCGGCGCCGCCCGCGCGACCGGCCTCGGCCGCGAGAGTTTTCCACGCGCCTGCCTCTGGTCGTTCGAGCAGATCAAGGCGGATGATTTCTGGCCGGGTATCGCGGAATAGACACTGTCCAAACGATGCGCTGCCAGAACAGGACAATCATGGAATGACGCCCGCTATTTCGTTCACCGCACGGCTTGACATCAGACCGCTCGGCAAGGCCGACGCCCATTTTTTGTTCGAATCGTTCCAGGATGACCGGCTTTACCGTTACATTCCACGGCGACCACCGCGCACGATCGGCGCCATGGCCGCCGAATTCAGCGAATTCGAGGCCGGAGCACCGGATGGCAGCGGTGAGACATGGTTGAACTGGGTCATCATCCGGCGTGATCCACGCCGCCATATCGGCACGCTGCAAGCGACGCTGTTCGCCGATGGAGGGCTATGGATCGGTTATATGATCAGTCCCGACGCGTGGGGGAACGGGTTTGCCACCGAAGCCGTGGCCTGGCTGATCGGTGCCGTCCAGGAGATGTTTCCGGGACGGCAGATGTTGGCTTCGGTGGATACCAGAAACACCGGATCGATCCGCGTTTTAGAGAAGACCGGCTTTGCGCGGCTGCGAACCGAGCCCGCAACCATTTACGATGAAGTGACCGAGGATCATATCTACGCGCGTTGACCCGACGCCGCCCCGATATCCCGCCGGCAGAATCCGTCCGGAAACGCGATCGCATCCACCGCCCGATAGGCACGCCCAACCGCCTCGTCCACACCGCCACCGGTCGCGGTCACCGCCAGCACGCGGCCGCCCGCGCTGGTCAGACCGTCAGCGGCCAGCGCGGTGCCGGCATGGAACACCACCGTATCCGGCAACGCCACCGCCTCACCCAGATCGATCGCGCTGCCCTTGGCGTACGCGCCCGGATAGCCCTTTGCCGCCATGATCACGGTCGCCGCCGCCGCATCGCGCCAGACCGGCGTCATCGCCGCATCGAGCGTGCCATGGGCACCGGCGGTCAGCAGCGGCAACAAATCGCTCCCCAGCAGCGGCATCAGCGCCTCGCATTCCGGGTCGCCGAACCGCGCATTGAACTCGATCAGCCGGGGACCGGTCGCGGTCAGCATCAGCCCGGCGAACAGAAACCCGCGGAATGGGCTGCCGCGCGCCGCCATGGTCGCCAGCGTCGGGCGGATAATGCCGGCCATGATGGTCTCGATCAGCGCGTCCGTCGCCGCCGGGTGCGGCGCAATCGCGCCCATGCCGCCGGTGTTCGGACCGGTATCGTGATCGAAGGCGCGCTTGTGGTCCATCGCGGTGCCGCAGAACAACGCCGTCTCGCCATCGCACAGCGCGAACAACGACATTTCGCTGCCGGTCATGCACTCCTCGATCACGATGCTCGAACCCGACGCACCATGCACCCCATTCTCCAGCATCGCCGCAATCGCGGCTTCCGCCTCGGCATCGCTCGCCGCCACCACCACACCCTTGCCGCCGGCCAGTCCATCCGCCTTGATCACGATCGGCGCCGGATGGTCGGCCAGATAGGCGCGCGCTGCTACCGCATCCGTGAAACTCGCCCAGGCGGCGGTCGGAATCGCCGCCTCATCGCATAATGCCTTGGTGAACTGCTTCGAGGCTTCGAGCTGTGCGGCCGCCTGGCTCGGCCCGAAACAGGCGATGCCGGATTCGGTCAGCGCATCCGCAATCCCGAGCGCCAGCGGCAGTTCCGGCCCCGGGATCACCAGATCGATCGCGTTCGATGCGGCGAACCCGACCAGCCCGGCAATGTCATCCACCGCGATCGGCACGTTTTCGCCATGCTGCGCGGTACCGGGATTACCGGGGGCGATGAACAGGCGGGTCAGCAACGGGCTTTGCGCGAGCTTCCAGGCCAGCGCATGCTCACGCCCGCCATTGCCGATAATCAGAACCTGCATCCCGTGCCCTCCTGCTTGCCATGCGAGCGGGCGCTTAGCATAGTCCCGCCCCATGAGCGAAACCCTGCCCCCACCAGCCGGCAATCTGCCGGAACTCACCGTGTCCGAAATCGCCGGTGCGGTAAAACGCACGCTGGAAACCGCGTTCGGGCGGGTGCGGGTGCGCGGCGAAATCACCGAAATGAAGCTCTACGCCTCGGGCCATACCTATATGGCGCTGAAGGACGAGGGCGCGAAAATCCGCGCGATCATCTGGAAGGGCAACGCGTCGCGAATCGGCATGAAGCCGGAGAACGGCATCGAGGTGATCGCGACCGGGCGGATCACGTCGTATCCGGAGCGGTCGGAATATCAGTTGATCATCGAGCGGCTGGATTATGCCGGCGAAGGCGCGCTGCTTGCGCGGATCGAGGCGCTGCGGCTGCGGCTGCTGACGGAAGGCCTGTTCGAAGCGTCGCGCAAGCGGGCCTTGCCGATGCTGCCGCGCGTGATCGGCGTGGTCAGTTCGCCACAGGGTGCCGTCATCCAGGACATCAAAACCACCATCGCCCGCCGCTTTCCCAGCCACATCGTGCTCTGGCCGGTCGCGGTGCAGGGCGAAGGGGCCGCAGCACAGATCGCCGCCGCCATCGCAGGCTTCGGCGCCCTGCCGCCCGATGGCGCCATCCCCCGGCCCGATGTGCTGATCATCGCGCGCGGCGGCGGCTCGCTCGAGGATCTGATGGCGTTCAACGACGAGGCGGTGGTCCGCGCGGCGGCGATGAGCCCGATTCCGTTGATTTCGGCGGTCGGGCATGAAACCGACACCACGCTGATCGATTTCGTCTCTGATCGCCGGGCGCCCACTCCGACCGCAGCGGCCGAGTTGGCGGTGCCGGACCGGATCGCGCTGGCGGCCGATCTGGCGCAGTCGGGTGCGCGGCTGGCTGGGGCGTTGCTGCGAATCGCACAGACCGTGCGGTTGCGACTCGATCGGGCGGCTTCCGGCTTGCCTGACCTGCCCGCGTTGGTGGGTGCGGCGCGGCAACGGCTGGACGACCGGGGTGAGCGTCTGGTTCTGGCGCTGCCGGCGCTGCTCATCGTGCGGCGCGCGGCGCTCGATCGGCTGGCGGGGCGGTTGCTGCATCCGCGCGAATTGATCGCGGCCAAGCGCCATCAGGTGGCGCTGCTGGCGCAACGCCTGGCGGTGCCGGCGACCGCACGGCTGCGCGAAAGTCGGTTGCGGCTCGATGCGGCGGCGGCGCGGTTGGAGAGCGTGTCCTACAACGCCGTGCTCGCGCGGGGGTTCGCGCTCGCGATCAACCCGAAGGGTGAGCCGGTCACCTCGGCCAAGGCGGCGGCGGCATCACGCAAGCTGACGATCCGCTTTCACGATGGCGATATCGGTGTGCAGACCAACGCGCGCGGTGCCGGTGCGGTGCAGCCCACCTTGGATCTCTGATCAGGCGCCGTTGTTGACCGGCAGGATCGGGCCGGCGAACACGATGGGGGTGTCCGGTTGGCCGGTCGGCGAACCGCCCGGCGGTTCGACCGTGACGGCCATCAGGATATTCCGCTTGCGCAGATCGGCCGGGATCTGGTGGGCCGGCAGCACGCTGGGCATCGCCGAAACGAAGCCGATTGCCACCGGTTTTTCACCGCCCGCGACCGCCCACAACTGCCACACCTTGCCCGCCGGCGGCTTGATGTCACCAACCGGTGCGATGTTCATGCCACCATCGCTGCGCAAGGCGACGGTGAACACCGGGCCGGCCTTGCTCGCGAGCACGGCAACCAGGCCTGGGGCGGGGGTCGGTTGCGGGCGGAGCACGGCGATCGCGATGGCGGCGGCGACGGCGATACCGCCGACGCCGCGCCAGACGGCGACGTTATCCCAGAAGCTTTCCCGCCAGGTCGGCCGACGGCGCAGGGATGTCGGTGATTGCACGGGGCTGGCGCTGTCGCGCGGTGACAGGATGCGCTGGATTTCGAGCCACACCGATTCGGAGGGTTCGACCGGCGGCACCGCGAGCGAGAGTGGCAACAGCCTGACTTCCCAGGCCGAAACTTCCATGGCAAGCACCGGGTCGACCGCGAGATCGGCCTCGAACTCACGGCGTTCCTGGCCACGCAGCAGGCCAAGAACATACAGACCCGCGCGATCCGGGGTGGGGGCGATCAGGTCACTCATCGTTCAAGACATTTCTTCAACGCATCAAGCGATCGAACGATCCAGCTTTTGATGGTGCCCAGGGGCGTTTTCGTGAGATCAGCGATTTCGCTGTGCGAATAACCTTCGACGTAAGACAGCATGACGGACCGGCGCCAGTTCTCGGGCAGTTCGTTGATGCAGCTCGAAAGAGCGCGGCTGTCTTCGATATCGACCGGCAGTTCCGCGGCGACGTCCGGCAGTTCATCGGTCCCGGTATGGCGCTTTTCGTTTTCCAGCCGATCGAGCGCGCGGTAACGCAGAATACCGATCATCCAGGCCTTGGGCGAGCCGCGTTGGGTATCGAACCGGTCGGCATTGCGCCAGATCTGCAAAAACGCGTCCTGGAGCGTTTCCTCGGCGTGCGGGCGGTTGCGCAACAGCCGGAGCGCGACACCGAGCATGGTTGGCGCCATCGCATCATAAAGAGCGCGCAACGCGAGGGGGTCACGCTCGGCACACCTGCGTAGCAGAGCGGCGAGCCCGTCATCTGCCGCCACCCCGGCCGTGCCGTCACTCAAAAGAATGAAACCTGTGCCATCGAACATCTTGTAGGTGAGTACGGCGGGTCAGGCAATCGAGATGCAGCGGGAACCGAACGCAGCGTCGCTTTATTTACATATTTTGTATGATACTATTTCGTGTCTTAGAATTATAGCGGCCGCAAGATCAACACGCCGCGAGCCACATCCGATTCGGCCGCGCACGGGCTGGCCCGTACCCGTGCGTTTGGGGTGGACCGGGCGGCTCAGATAGTTCACAACGCGCCTGATGGAGACCCGCATTGAGCGTCTGTGCATGGAAATCGGGCTCAAAATGACCGGCCCGCGCCGCGCCATTGCACGTATCCTGTCCGAAGCGAATGACCATCCCGATGTCGATGAACTGCACCGCCTGGCCCACACGCTCGACCCGCGCATCTCACTCGCTACCGTCTATCGGACCGTGCGCCTGTTCGAGCAGCACGGCATATTAGAGCGGCGCAACCTCGGCAGCCGGCGGGCGCGCTATGAAATGTCGGGCGATCGCGATCATTTCCATCTGGTCGACCAGGAGAGCGGCAAGGTCATCGAGTTCGACGAGCCGGAAACCGAGATCCTGATGCGGCGCGTCGCCGCACGGCACGGCTTCGAGCTGATGTCGCTCAAGATCGAATTGTTCGGCCGCAAACTCCGGGCCGAGGCCGGGCCGCACGACGCCACGGCACCGGCGACCAGCCCGCCGGACAATATGCATACCGCCGCCAAGAGTGCTGCCGAATGACCGCCGTGCTCGCGATCGGCCAGGAGCCGCTGTTCGAGGAGTTGCGCGCCGGCAATCTGGGCGTCCGCCTCGCCACCACCGCCGATGAGATCGATGCCGCCCAGGCGCTGCGGTTCAAGGTGTTCTACGAAGAGCTCAGCGCCCGGCCCGATGCCGGCACCCTCGCCAGCCGGCGCGACCGGGACCAGTTCGACCCGATCGCCGATCATTTACTGGTGATCGATCACGATATCGCGGATGATGCCCGTGGCGTGGTCGGCACCTACCGCCTGATCCGCCAGGAGGCCGCCGACAAGATCGGCCGGTTCTACTCGGCCGATGAATACGATCTGACCCTGTTGGAGCGGTTCCCTGGCCGGTTACTCGAACTCGGCCGCTCCTGCGTCGATCAAACCCACCGCTCGCGCGCGGTGATGCAGCTGTTATGGCGCGGCATCGCGGCCTATGTGTTTCAGCACGGCATCGAGCTGATGTTCGGTTGCGCCAGCCTGCAGGGCACCGATCTCGATGGGCTCGCGGCCGACCTGACCTATCTCTACACCAATCACCTCGCCCCCGAGCCGATCCGGCTGCGCGCGGTGGCGGATCGCTACGTCGACATGTGCCGGCTCGACCCCGCCGCGATCGAGCCGCGCCAGGTGCTCGCCGGCCTGCCGCCGCTGATCAAGGGCTATCTGCGCCTCGGCGGTTTCGTCGGCGACGGCGCGGTGATCGACTGGCAGTTCAACACCACCGACATCGCCGTGCTGGTGAAAACCGACCTCGTGACCGAAAAATACTACCGTCATTATGCAAGATGACCATGATGGACGCTGAATTGCCGGCCTGACGGTTGGCCTCCGGCGCGCTGCGCGCTATGCGTGCGCACCGATAGCGAAGAGCAGATTGGACCTATGGCCGAAGACGACACGCCGATCCCCGACAGCCTGTTGCCCTACGATGTATGGACCGAGGAGGCGTTGCGCCTGGTCGCGGTGCGCGCCCTGCAGCACGCCGCGCGCGAAGGCATGCCCGGCGGGCATCATTTCTACGTGACCTTCGACACCAGGCACCAAGGCGTGGTGATGCCGGATCGCCTGCGCGCGCAATATCCCGAGGAAATGACCATCGTGCTGCAGCACCAGTATC
The DNA here is from genome assembly GCF_002282635.1 of Acidiphilium sp. 34-64-41. Taxonomy (NCBI): domain Bacteria; kingdom Pseudomonadati; phylum Pseudomonadota; class Alphaproteobacteria; order Acetobacterales; family Acidocellaceae; genus Acidiphilium; species Acidiphilium sp. 34-64-41. The sequence continues at coordinate 32,409 of NZ_NCJX01000019.1, forward strand.
GCGACCTGATGGTCGATGAGGCGGAGCGCTGGTTTTCGGTGAAACTGTCGTTTGGCGGCGTGCCCTCGACCCTGCAGATCCCGGTCGCGGCGCTGACCGCCTTCGCCGACCCCGAAGTGCGGTTCGGCCTGCAATTCGCGCTGCACGGCAACACCGATATCGAGCCTGAGCCGCCGGCACCCGAACCGCAAGCCGAGCCGGCGCCGCCGGCCGAAAGCGGCCCCGCCGAGGTTGTCAGCCTCGATGCGTTTCGCCGCCGGCCGCCCGCCAAGGACTGAACGACAGAGTATGGAGCATTGGGGATCGCCATGAACGCCATTGTGAAAAAGACCGCCGATTTCGCCTTCTCCACCATGTTTCCGCTCGGACATGACGATACGGTGTGGCGCAAGCTCGACCTTGCCGGCGTCACCACGATCGAGGCGGGCGGCAAAACCATCGTGCGGATCGCGCCCGAAACGCTCTCCGCCCTGACGTTCGAGGCGTTCCACGAGGTGTCGCATCTGCTGCGCCCGGCCCATCTGCGCCAGTTGCGGACCATCCTCGATGATCCCGAGGCCTCGCAGAACGATCGCTATGTCGCGATGGAATTTCTCAAGAACGCCAATATCGCGGCCGGCGGCGTGCTGCCGATGTGCCAGGACACCGGCACCGCCATCGTGTTCGGCAAAAAGGGCCAGCGCATCTGGGTTGATGGTGACGAGGAAGAAGCCTTCTCGCACGGCGTCTATCGCACCTTCACCGAAACCAATCTGCGCTATTCGCAAATGGCGCCGCTGAGCATGTATGACGAGGTCAACACCGGCACCAACCTGCCGGTGCAATGCGATATTCTGGCCGCGTCCGGCGACTCCCACGCCGAGGAGTTCGACCTCATGTTCGTCGCCAAGGGCGGCGGATCGGCCAACAAGAGCTTTCTCTATCAGGAAACCAGGGCAATCCTGAACCCGAAGAAACTCATAGAATTCATTGAAACTAAAATAAAAACACTGGGTACCGCCGCCTGCCCGCCCTATCACCTCGCCATCGTGATCGGCGGCACCTCCGCCGAGGCAACAATGAAGACCGTCAAGCTCGCCTCGACCAAATGGCTCGACGCACTGCCGACCACGGGCGATGCCACCGGCCACGCCTTCCGCGATCTGGCGCTCGAACAGGACATTCTCGACCTCACCCGCCGCATCGGCATCGGCGCGCAATTCGGCGGCAAATATTTCTGCCACGATGTCCGCGTCATCCGCCTGCCGCGCCACGGCGCTTCGCTGCCGGTCGGCATCGGCGTGTCGTGCTCGGCGGATCGCCAGATCAAGGCGAAAATCACCAAGGACGGCGTCTTCCTCGAACAGCTGGAAACCGAACCCGCGAAATACCTGCCGGAAGTGACCGACACGCATCTGGGCGGCGACGTCGTGCGGATCGACCTGACCCGCCCGATGCCCGAAATTCTCGCCGAACTGTCGAAACACCCGGTCAAGACCCGCGTCGCCCTCACCGGCACCATCGTGGTGGCGCGCGACATCGCCCACGCCAAGCTCAAGGAACGGCTCGATCGCGGCGAAGGCCTGCCCGATTACATCAAGAACCATCCGGTCTATTACGCCGGCCCCGCCAAAACGCCGGAAGGCATGGCGACCGGCAGTTTCGGCCCGACCACCGCCGGGCGGATGGATAGCTACGTCGCCGAATTCCAGGCGGCCGGCGGCTCGCTGGTGATGCTGGCCAAAGGCAACCGCTCGCGCGCCGTGCGCGATGCCTGCAAGGCGCATGGCGGCTTCTACCTCGGCTCGATCGGCGGCCCCGCCGCCGTGCTGGCGCGCGATAACATCCGTCATGTCGAAGTGCTGGAATATCCCGAACTCGGCATGGAAGCGGTCTGGAAAATCGAGGTGGAGGATTTCCCGGCCTTCATCGTGATCGACGATAAGGGCAACGATTTTTTCGCGGACTTAGTATGACGATGAGTATCGAGACGCACAGTCCCTTAGCTTGGCGCGCAGCGCCTTCGGCTCTGCCGCGCGGCAACGATTTCTTCTCGGAATTAGTATGAAATTCACCATCGATCGGATCGACCACGTCGTCCTCACCTGCAGCGACCTCGGCGTCACCGCCGATTGGTATGAGCGCGTGCTCGGCATGGAGCGCGAGGAATTCGGGCCGGACAAGCGCATCGCACTCCGCTTCGGCGCGCAGAAGATCAACCTGCACCAGGCCGGCAATGAATTCAGCCCGCACGCCGCCAAACCACAGGCCAGCGCGCTTGATATCTGCTTCATCACCGCCCTCGGCACCGAGGATATCGTCAGGCATCTCGGCGAACAGGGGGTCGACGTGGTCGAAGGTCCGGCGCCGAAAACCGGCGCGCTGGGCGCCATGCGTTCGGTGTATTGCCGCGATCCGGACGGCAATCTTATCGAGATTTCCAGCTATCTCGAAGGATGAACCTGGCGGATTTCGACTATGCGCTGCCGGCCGAGCGTATCGCGGCCGAACCGGCGCGGCCGCGTGACGCCGCACGGCTGCTGCACGTCACCCAGGCAGAACTGCACGATTGCCGGATCGCTGACCTGCCCGAACTGCTGCGCCGCGGCGATTGCCTCGTCGTCAACGACACGAGGGTCATCCCCGCCCAACTGACCGGCCGGCGGGGTGACGCCGTCATCGGCATCACGCTCGATCGCCCGATGGACGATGGCACCTGGCGCGTCCTGCTGCGCAACGCACGACGGGCACGACCCGGCGAGACCATCACGATCGATCGCGGCGAAGGCCTCACCGCCACAGTGGTCTCGCGCGCGGATGACGGCGCGGCCCGGCTCCGCTTCAACGCCGAGGGCGATGCATTCCGCACCGCGCTCGATGCCGCCGGCGCCCTCGCACTGCCGCCCTACATCCCGCGCGATGCCAGCGTGACCACGCAAGATCAGGCCGATTACCAGACGATGTTCGCCGCCCATGAAGGCGCCGTCGCCGCCCCCACCGCCGGGCTGCACTTCACCCCGGCCCTGCTCGAAGCGCTGGCCGCGAAAGGCATCACCACCGCCCGCGTCACCCTGCATGTCGGCGCGGGCACCTTCCTGCCGGTCCGCACCGAAACGCTGGCAGACCACCGGATGCACGCCGAACGCGGCATTATCACCGCCGCCACCGCCGCCGCCATCAACGCCGCCCGCACTGCCGGCGGCCGCATCGTCGCGGTCGGCACCACCAGCCTGCGCGTGCTGGAAACCGCCGCCGCGGCGGATGGCACGATCATGCCCTGGTCCGGGGAGACCGATCTATTCATCCTGCCCGGCTACCGGTTCCGCGCGGTCGATCGCCTGCTGACCAATTTCCACCTGCCCCGCTCGACCCTGCTGATGCTGGTCGCCGCCTTCGCCGGGCACGACCGCATCAAAACCGCCTATCAGCACGCTATCGCGCAGCACTACCGCTTCTATTCCTATGGCGACGCCTGCCTGCTGGAGCCGGCATGACCGAATTTGGCTTCACCCTGCTCGGCCAGGATGGCGCCGCACGGCGCGGCCGCATCACCACCGCGCACGGCACCGCGCAAACCCCGGCGTTCATGGCGGTCGGCACCGCCGGCACCGTCAAGGCAATGACGGCCGATCAAGTCCGCGCCACCGGCTCGGAAATCGTGCTCGGCAACACCTACCACCTGATGCTGCGCCCGGGGGCGGACCGCGTGGCTGCGCTCGGCGGCCTGCACCGCATGATGGACTGGCCCGGCATCATCCTCACCGATTCCGGCGGATTCCAGGTGATGTCGCTCGCCAAACTCCGCAAACTCGATGAAATCGGCGTTACCTTTCGCTCGCATATCGATGGTTCGGCCCATCACCTCACCCCGGAATCCTCCACCGCCATCCAGCACAAGCTCGACGCCACCATCACCATGGCGTTCGATGAATGCACCCCATTCCCCGCCACGCCGGATGAAGCCGCGGCCTCGATGCGCCTGTCGATGCGTTGGGCCGCCCGCTCGCGCGCGGCCTTCACCCCCCGCCCCGGCTACGGCCAGTTCGGCATCGTCCAGGGTGGCATCTACCCCGATCTGCGGGCGGAATCCGCCGCCGCCCTCACCGCGCTGGGCTTCGAAGGCTACGCGATCGGCGGCCTCGCGGTCGGCGAAGGCCAGCCAGCCATGTTCGAAACCCTCGACGCCACCACCCCGCTGCTGCCTGCCACATCACCCCGCTACCTGATGGGCGTCGGCACGCCGGATGACCTGCTGGGGGCGATCGAACGCGGCGTCGACATGTTCGATTGCGTGATGCCCACCCGCGCCGGCCGCACCGGCCGCGCCTACACCGCGCGCGGCGTGTTCAACCTGCGCAACGCCCGCTTCGCCGACGATGCCACCCCGCTCGACCCCGCCTGCACCTGCACGCTCTGCACCCGCCACTCCGCCGCCTATTTGCATCATCTGTTCCGCTGCGAGGAAATGCTGGGCCCGATGCTGCTGACCGGGCATAACCTCACCTATTATCAGGCGCTGATGCACGGCGCGCGCACGGCGATCGAACAACACCGCTTTGCTGCCTACGCCGCCGCCGCGCGGGACGGATGGAGACAGACCCATGACTGACGAACGCTACGCCGGCCTGCACCAGCTCGGCCACTACACCAAAGCCCCGGAAACCCCCGAACAGGCCGAACTCGAACGCGTCGCCGCCCCCGCCCAAGGCCGCGCCTACGTCATCCGCTTCACCTGCCCGGAATTCACCTCGCTCTGCCCGATGACCGGCCAGCCCGATTTCGCCCATATCGTGCTCGACTACATCCCCGATGCCTGGATCGTCGAAAGCAAATCCCTCAAGCTGTTCCTCGCCTCGTTTCGCAACCACGGCGCGTTCCACGAAGCCTGCACCATGATGATCGCCGAACGCCTGATCGATCTGCTCGCGCCGCGCTGGCTGCGCATCGGCGCCTATTGGTATCCGCGCGGCGGCATCCCGATCGATGTGTTCTGGCAGACCGGCGCCCCGCCCGAAGGCGTCTTCCTGCCCGATCAAGGCGTCGCCCCCTATCGCGGCCGTGGCTGAGGCGCAATCGCTCAAGGCCGCCATCACCACAAGCGCCGCGGCACTCGGCTTCGATGCGATCGGCTTCACCCGCGCCACCTTGACCGCCCAACACCGCGCCAACCTCGATGCCTACCTCGCCGCCGGCCACCACGGCACCATGGCATGGCTCGCCGAACGCACCGCCCAACGCGCCGACCCCGCCACTCTCTGGCCCGAAGCCGTCAGCGTCATAGCACTCGGCCTGTCCTACGCCCCGGCCGGCGATCCGCTCGCCACACTCGCCCGACCCGATCGGGGCAATATCTCGGTCTACGCCCGCAACCGCGATTATCACGACATCATCAAAGGCAAACTCAAACACCTCGCCCAGTTCATCACCGCGCGCGCGACCACCGGCATCAAGGTCTTCGTCGATACCGCCCCCGTGATGGAAAAACCGCTGGCCGCCGCCGCCGGCCTCGGCTGGCAAGGCAAGCACACCAACCTCGTCTCGCGCACCCACGGCTCCTGGCTGCTGCTCGGCGAAATCATGACCACGCTCGACCTGCCGGCCGATGCACCGCACGCCGATCGCTGCGGCTCCTGCACAAAATGCCAGACCGCCTGCCCGACCGATGCCTTCCCCGCGCCCTACCAGCTCGACGCAAGGCGCTGCATCTCCTACCTCACCATCGAACACGAAGGCCCGATCCCGCAGGCACTCCGCCCCGCCATCGGCAACCGGATCTACGGCTGCGATGATTGCCTCGCCGTCTGCCCCTGGAACAAATTCGCGAGCCTCGGCCGCGAAGCCAAACTCACCGCCCGCGCCGACCTCATCGCCCCGCCGCTCGCCGCCCTCGCCACCCTCGACGATGGGGCCTTCCGCGCCCATTTCGCCGGCGGCCCGATCAAGCGCATCGGCCGCCGCCGCTTCGCCCGCAACGTCGCCATCGCGATCGGCAACTCGGCCGATCCCAGCCTCGCCCCCAGCGCCGCCCACCTCGCGGCCGACGCCGATGCAACCGTCGCCGAAGCCGGCGCCTGGGCGCTCCACCAATTGCAAAATCTCTAATTTGAAGCTGGAATCAGTTCGATAAATCATCTATCCCGCATCCGATCACAAAAAGGATGCACCGGTGTCTCAATCATTCCGTCCAAAAACCCCCGGCTGGGTCGATGAATTCAAAACCTTCCTCCTCCGTGGCAACGTCGTCGACCTCGCCGTCGCCGTCGTCATCGGCGCCGCCTTCACCGGTATCGTCTCCAGCCTGGTCGCCAATATCATCAACCCCCTCATCGGCCTGCTGACCGGCGGCGTCGATTTCTCGAATCACTTCATCACCCTCAAAGGCACCATCGCCCCCACCCTCGCCGCCGCCAAAAAAGCCGGCGCCGTCACCCTCAACTACGGCCTGTTCATCAACGCCATCATCAACTTCGTCATCGTCGCCTTCGCGATCTTCTGGATGGTTCGGCTGATCCAGAAACTCTACCGCAAACCACCCCCGCCACCCGCCGTCGAACCACCCCCCACCGCCTCCGAAACCCTGCTCACCGAAATCCGCGACCTGCTGAAATCGCGCCCTACGGTTTGAGGTTAGGCGCTGGATAGCAAGCAAGGCCAGGGGCTCTGCCCCTGGACCCCGCTAAGGGCTTAGCCCTTAGAACCTCTTAGTTTTAGGCAAGGGGAGGGCTGTCCAGGCCAGACACATGACAAGTGCGAGACAGCGCCCTCCCCTTGCCTAAAACTAGGGGATTTTAAAGGCTCCGCCTTTAACGGGGGTCCAGGGGGCAGAGCCCCCTGGCCTTCCTTCCTTCCTCAGCGCCCCACCCCAACCCGTCAGGCCCGAGTCCGCCGTTCGATGGCAGCGTGGCGGTCGAGGAGGGCTTGGGCGCGGCGGACGACGGGGATGTCGATCATGCGGCCTTCGAAGGTGATGGCGCCGGAACCGGCGGCGGTGGCTTTGGTGTAGGCGTCGACCAGGCGGGCGGCGTGGTCGAGTTCGGCGGGTTGCGGGCGGAAGCCCTCGTTCAGGATCGCGACCTGACCGGGGTGAATGACCGAGGCGCCGGCGAAGCCGAGGCGGCGGGATCGTTCGATCGTGGCGCGGAACTGATCGAGATCGTTGAAATCGGCGACGGTGCCGAGAAAGCCGAGCGGCAGGATGCCGGCGGCGCGGGCGGCGAAGATCGCCTGTTGCTTGGGAAACAGCAGCCCTTCGGCTTCGGGCAGCATCCCCACCGCCAGGGCGAGGTCTTCCGAGCCGACGGTGATGCCGACAAGGCGGGGGTGCGCACGTGCGATGCTTTCGGCACGAAAGATGCTGCCGGGGGTTTCCAACATGGCGATCAACCTGGTGTGGCCCGGCGTCATGCCGCGTTCCGCCTCGATTTCATCGATCGTTTCCGCGATCAGGCGCAGGTGATCGGCGCTTTCGATTTTCGGCAGCATGAGTGCGGTGACCGCGGGCATGATGGCGGCTTCGAGGTCGGGGATCAGTGCGCGCCAGGGGCGATTGACCCGCACGATCACATCGGCGCCGCCGGCAGCCACGCTTGGCGCGGCGGCGGCGATCAGTCCGCGCGCGCGCGGCTTTTCGGCGGCGGGGATGGCATCTTCGAGGTCGAGAATGATGGCATCGGCGCCGCGTTTCGCGGCACCTGCGACGAAGCGCTCGACCGTAACAGGCACGAACAGCATGGAGCGCCAGATGGGCAGTTGTGTCGGGGCTGGAAAGCTCATGATCGTTCCTCGGTGCTGCCGCGCCGCCGCATCATTGGGCAGGGGCTGCGACCTGTCTATAATGAATTCAGAGCATGAGGGAGCATTGGGATGACGGACGCTGGGTTGCATGAAAAACGCTATGAGCCTGATGCGCCGGCGCCGCTCAAGGACATTCGCGTGCTCGACCTGTCGCGTCTGGTCGCGGGCAATGTGGTCACGCATGTGCTGGCCGATTTCGGTGCCGATGTCATCAAGGTGGAAAACCCCAAGGGCGGCGACGATCTGCGCAACTGGCGCGTCGAGGATATCGCGACCCATTGGAAAGTCTATGCCCGCAACAAGCGCAGCCTGGCGCTCGATTATCGCGATGCGGAGGGGCTGGCGCTGTTGTTGCGCCTGGCCGCGATCGCGGATGTGCTGGTCGAGAATTTCATCCCCGGCAAGCTCGAGCGCATGGGTCTGGGGCCGGATGTGCTGTTCGCCGCCAATCCGCACCTGATCGTGGTGCGGATTTCCGGCTGGGGCCAGACCGGTCCGTTCGCCGGCAAGCCCGGCTTCGGTAGTCTGGTCGAGGCGATGTCGGGCTTCGCGACCATGAACGGCTTCCCCGATCGTCCGCCGGTGCTGCCGCCGCTCGCTCTCGCGGACATGATCACCGGCCTGTACGGTGCCACCGCCATCATGATCGCGCTGCGCCATGTCGAGGTCGCGGGCGGTGCCGGGCAGGTAATCGACCTGTCGCTGTTCGAAAGCATGTTGAGCGTGCTCGGGCCGCAGGCGGCCAATTACGCGCTCACCGGCACCGTCCCCACCCGCCACGGCAGCCGCTCCGGCACCACCGCCCCGCGCAACGTCTATTGCTGCGCCGATGGCAAATACGTCGCTTTATCCGCCTCGATGCAGGTGATGGCTGTTCCGCGTGATGGGTCGGCCCGACCTGATCACCGACCCGCGTTTTGCGACCAACACCGCCCGCGTCGCCAATAACGACATCCTCGACCCGATCGTCGCTGCCTTCATGGCCGCCCACACCCAGGCCGAAGCCCTCGCCGTGTTCGAACAGGCCGGCGTCACGGTCGGCCCGGTGTGCGATCCGGCGGATCTGATGGACAGCCAATTCATCCGCGAGCGCGAAGCCCTGATCAGCCTGCCCGACGCCGACATGGGCCGGTTGCCGATGCACAACATCCCCGCCCGTCTCTCGGCAACGCCGGGTGCCATGGCAAGGCCGGCTCCCGCGCTCGGCGCGGATACCACGGCGATCCTGCGCCTGATCGATGTCGATCCGGCCACGATCGAAACCTTGCAGGCACGCGGCGTGCTCAAGGCAACAGCGCCCGACCAACCCTAACCCGGCGCGGCGCCCGCCCGCGTCACCTTCACCACCGCCTCGTTGCGCCGCAGGAACGGCAGCGTCCAGGGCGGGTCATAGAACCACGCGGCAGGCTCGCCGGCCGGGGTCCACGCGCTCGATTTCAGGGCCGCGAGCAACCGCGCCTGTTCTCGGGCGACCGATGTCTGGTTGGGCACGCCGGAGAAGCGCAGCGCGGCGTAATCTTCGGCGGGCACCGTCACCAGATGTACCTTGGGGTCGTTCGGCACCGGCAGCGTTTCCATCGTGTAGCCGGAGGGCATGTAGAATCGAATGGTCCACGCATCAGGCCCGCTCTGCAACTGATCGACCGGCGCGGTCATCGCGATCTTTTCGGATGGCGCATCCGAGGCCTGCGCGACCGGCGCGGTCATCGCGATTTTCGCGCGCGTTTTATTGCCGCCGAAAATATAGCCGGCGAGCCGGCGAAACCCCTGGCTGCGGGCGTGATAAACACTGCCGTGAACCGTGGTTTCCGCGGCAATCCGGGGCGCGTACTGGCGAATCTGCACCGCGCCCACCGTGCCGATCACCCGGTACTTCGGCTCAGGCGTGCCGCTGCGAATGCCGACCACCGAACAGGCGCTGAGCGCCACACTCATCAACGCGGGCGCAATCAGGCGTGGTTTCATGTCGTTTGCCTCCATGACAGGATGGATATGGGGATCAACGCCGGAAAATCATCGCATCCGCATCAATCCGCCGCTCCCACCCTTCGCGCTCCAGTTCCGGCGTCCGGTGCGCGTCCTGCGGATAGCCGATGCAGAGATACCCGATGAACTGCCAGCCCGCCGGCACATCGAGCGCCGCGGCGATCGCGCCGGGGTCAAGGATAGACACCCAGCCGAGCCCGATGCCTTCCGCCCGCGCCGCGAGCCAGAGCGTGTGGATCGCCATGACCACCGAATAGGCGATGGTCTCCTTCATGGTGCGCCGGCCCAGGCCGTGGCCGGTGGCGGGATCGGGTTCGGCGAACACGCCGATATGGCAGGGCGCGTCGTCGAGCCCGGCGAGTTTCAGCCGCGCATACAGCTCCGCCCGCTCATCGTCATAGCCCAGCCGAGCGGCATCGTTGCACGCAACGAAATTATCCCGCACCCGGCGCCGCCGCACCGGATCATCGACCAGCACGAACCGCCACGGCTGGCTGAACCCGACAGAGGGGGCAAGGCAGGCGATGGCGAGCAGGCGTTCGATGGTTCCGGGCGGCAACGCATCGCGCCGGAAATGCCGCACATCGCGCCGCAGGGTGAACAGCGCCTCGAGTGCTGCGGCAAACTCCGCCCCGAATTCCGCCGCGCAGCCAGCAGTGCCAAACTGGTCTATCATATCGGCCATGGCTTCACCCCCCTGCCCGCTTGCGCTGATCCGCCACCCGCAACCCGCCATCGCTGCCGGCCTCTGCTACGGCCGGCTGGATATCGGCCTGACCCCAGCGGGCCATGCCGCCATCACCCCGATCATCGCGCAACTCGCCGGCCATCCGGCGACCCTGGTGCTGACCAGCCCAGCCCAGCGCTGCCGCATCCTGGCCGAGGCGCTGGGTGCCGCGCGCGGCATCCCGGTTGAGACCGATCCGCGCTTGCAGGAACTCGATTTCGGTGCTTGGGAAGGTGTGGCATGGAACGATGTGCCGCGCGCCGCCCTCGATGCCTGGGCGGCATCGCCCGAAACTTTCGCCCCGCCCGGTGGCGAGAGCGGTGCCGCGCTGCTCGCCAGGGTCACCGCAGCCTATCATGATTGCCTGATCCAAAAGCGCCCCGCCATCATCGTCTCGCACGGCGGCCCGTTGCGGCTGCTGATCGCGCTGGCGAACGGCACCAGGCCCGATCTGCTCACGCCCGCGCCGCCGCTGGGGTCGATCACCCTCATCGCAGACCCGGCCAGGTCGATGCCAGCAGGCTGAGGACCAGAATTTCGGTGCCGATCTCGATCGCGCCGAGCGTATCCCCGGTATGCCCGCCGAGCCGCGCGGTGACATACCGCGCCCACAGCCGCGCTGCCGCACCGCTGAGCAACGCCGCCAGCACGGCGGCCCAGAACGGCACCAGCACCAGCGCCGCCACCACCGCGATCGCTTCCGCCAGAAGCGCCGGTCCCGCCGGAATCACCCCCATGCTCGCCGCCAACCCATCGGGCCGGGCGAACGCGGTGCGCCGCTGCACCACCACCATCGCCGCGCGGCCGAATGCGCCGGCCACCATCAGCGCCGCCATCACCCGCCAGGGTCCCGCGATGCTCGCAATCGCCGCCAGCCGTAGCGCGACCGCCAGCACCAACCCGATCGCACCATAACTGCCGATCCGGCTGTCGCGCATGATCGCGAGCCGCCGCGCGATGGTGCCGCCGCCGCCCAGCCCATCGGCGCTATCGGCCAGCCCATCCTCATGCAGCCCGCCGGTCGCGAGCACGCTGACCACCAGCGCCCAACCGGCCGCGAGCCAGGGCGCCATGCCGAGCCAGAGCGCCAGCGCATACACCACGCCGGCGATGCCGCCCACCGCGAGCCCAACGACCGGATAGGCCCAGACGCTGGCGGCATAATCGACCATCGCGGGAGCCGGCAGCGCCGCACCCAGCGGCAGGCGGGTCAGCAGGCCGAACGCGGCGGCCATCTGGCGAGCGGCGGTGTTCATGCCCGGTCCGTCACGCCCGCTTCGGCAAAACTCGCCATGCCGGCGTGGCACGCCAGCGCCGCCCGCACCACCGGCACCGCCAGCGCCGCGCCCGAAGCCTCGCCCAGCCGCATCCCCAAATCGAGCAGCGGCACCATCCCCAGCGCTTCCACCAACCGCCGATGCCCGGCCTCGGCCGAGGCATGCGCGATCATCGCATGATCCAACCCGCCCGCCACCAGCCGCGCCAGCGGCGCCGCCGCGGCGGTGCACACGAATCCATCGAGCAACACCGGCACATGATGCACCCGCGCCGCGATCACCGCGCCCAGAATCGCCGCCAGTTCCCGCCCGCCCAGGCACGCAGCCGCCGCCAGCGGATCATCCAGCACGGCCCGATGCCGCGCCAACCCGCGATCGATCGCATCGCGCTTGCGGCCAAGCCCGGCATCGTCGATGCCGGTGCCCCGCCCTGCCCAATCCGCCCCGTCGCCGCCGAACAGCGCCGCCGCCAGCGCCGCCGCCGCCGTGGTATTACCAATACCCATCTCACCCAGGCACAGCAGATCGGCGCTGGGATCGACCGCGTCATACCCCGTCATCACCGCCGCCTCGAACGCGTCCGGCGTCATCGCCACATCGGAGGTGAAATCGCCGGTCGGCGCCTCCAGCGACAGCGGAATCACCCGCAGCGCCGCCCCGGCCAGAAGCGCCAGTTGATTGATCGCCGCCCCGCCCGCCGCGAAATTCCCAACCATCTGCGCCGTCACCGCCGGCGGATAGGGCGAAACCCCCTGCGCCACCACGCCATGATTGCCCGCGAACACCAGCACCTCCACCAGGTCGAGCCGCGGCATCGCCCGCCCCTGCCAGGACGCCAGCCACGCCGCGATATCCTCCAACCGCCCCAGGCTGCCCGGCGGCTTGGTCAGCGTCGCCTGGCGCGCCCGCACGGCGGCGGCGGCGGCCTCATCGGCTGGCGGCAAATCCGCGCAACGGGCTCGAACGGCGGCAAAATCGGTCATGGCGATCCTCGGTCAACGGAAGCGATCAGATGAAAAAAAGTGCCGGACACGCGCCCCCGCCGCCCGCCCTCCGGCCCGCGCGCGGCACCCAGCGCATCGTGCATCATGGCGAACGGCGCATCGTCGCCCGGCGCGGTCACGCTGGCATAATGAAACTCATGGCCCCGCACCACCGCCCCGGCCGCGCCCAACGGCCCATCGGCACACAGAACCGCCTCGCGGTAGCCCAGATGCAGCCGGCGCCGCGCGAAACTCGTCTCATGGCCGAGCAGCCCGGTCATCGCATGGCGCACGCCATCCGCATCCTCCAGCGCCACCCCCAGCACCATGAACCCGCCGCACTCGCCATGCACCGGCCATCGCGCCGCGAAATCGCGCAACCCGGCCTGAAACCGCCCGGCCGCGGCCAGTGCCGGCGCGTGCAATTCCGGATACCCGCCGGGCAGCCAGCACGCATCGCACCCATCCGTCGGCGCCTCATCCGCCAGCGGCGAAAACGCCACAATCTCCGCCCCCGCCGCGCGCCACCCCGCCACCACATGCGGATACATGAAACTGAACGCCGCATCATCCGCCAGCGCAATCCGCTGCCCCGGCGGCGGCACCGCCGCAGCACTCACCCCGCCACCATCCTCGATCACCCCAGCCGCCGCCAGCAACCCATCGATATCGCATTCCCGCTCGGCCCGTTCGCCCAACCCCGCGCAATAGCCCGCCAGCCCATCCTGCTCGCGCGCCTGCACCAGGCCCAGGTGCCGCTCCGCCAAACTCAACGCCGGATCGCGCGGAATGCTGCCGAACACCGCAACCCCGGCCCGCGCCATCGCCGCCACAATCCCGTCGCGATGCCGCGCGCTACCCACCCGGTTCAACACCACCCCCGCCACGCGCACCGCCGGATCGAACCCGGCAAATCCCACCGCCACCGCCGCCGCCGATTGCGACTGGCCCGAAACATCGAGCACCAGCACCACCGGCAGCCCGAACCGCGCCGCGATATCCGCCGCCGCCCCCCGCCGCAGCGCCGCCTCGCCCACGCCGTCGAACAGCCCCATCGAGGCCTCGATCAGCAGCACATCGGCATCCCGCGCCTGCGCCACCAGAATCGCCCCCAGCAAATCCGGCGTCATCGCCCAACTGTCCAAATTAACGCCGGGATGCCCCGAAGCCGCCTGATGAAACGCCGGATCGATATAATCCGGCCCCGATTTCGCACAGCGCACCTTGAGCCCGCGCCGCCGCAGCGCTGCGGCCAGCGCCAGCGTCACCATCGTCTTGCCGCTGCCCGAACGCGGCGCCGCAATCACCAACGCCCGCTTTTTTGAGGCCAGCGTCATCGCGCCATCGCCTCCAACGCCGGCAACAATTCCAGCAGCCGCGCCCGCGACGCCACCACCTGCCCGATCACAATGATCGCCGGCGCCGCAATCCCCTCGATCGTCACGCGCTCGGCAAGCTGCGCCAGATCCGTCACCAGAATCCGCTGCTCCGCCAGCGTCGCCGAGGCGATCGCCGCCGCCGGCGTTACCCCGCTCAACCCGCCCGCCATCAGCGCCGCCGTGATCGAGGCCAGATTGGTCATCGCCATATACAGCACGATCGGCTGATCCAGCCGCGCCAGCGCCGCCCAATCCATCCCGTCCGCCCGGTCGGCACCATGCCCGGTCGCCAGCACCACCGCCTGATTGACCCCGCGCAACGTCAAGGGAATCAACGACGCCGCCATGCTCGCCAACCCCGAAGTGAGGCCCGGCACAATCCGAAACCGCACCCCCTGCGCCGCCAGCGTCAACGCCTCCTCGCCGCCCCGCCCGAACATGAACGGATCGCCGCCCTTCAGCCGCAACACCCGCCGCCCCGCCCGCGCCAGCGCAATCAACTGCGCCGTGATATCCGCCTGCACCGCCGATGGCTTGCCGCCCCGTTTGCCCGCCGGAATCAGCTCGGCCCCCGCCCGCGCCAACCCCAGCACGCGCGGATCGATCAACGCATCATGCACCACCGCATCCGCCTGCCCGAGCCCCGATAGCGTCAGCAACGTCAAATGCGCCGGATCACCCGGCCCGGCACCGGCCAGCCAGACCTCGCCCGGGTTCAGGCGTGGCAGATCGGTCATTATCCGGTCCAGGCTGGTCATCGGCGAAATCCATCATCCAATAAGAAGCAAGCACTTCTTTTTTTGGAAAAAAAGAAGCAAAAAAACGTTTCGACCTTGAGTGCACGGGCGCCTGTGCGACCGCCGCGGCCAAATCCGCCTGCGCGGCGCTGCTCACCGGCGCCTTCCCCGATCCCGTCACCATCACCCTACCCAACGGTGCCACCACCAGCTTCACCCTCGCGGAGGCCGCCCGCACCGCAACCACCGCGACCGCCGCCATCGTCAAAGACGCCGGCGACGATCCGGATGTCACCCACGGCGCCCTGGTCCGCGCCACCATCAGCGCTGCACACCCCGGCGCCGGCATCATCTTCCGCGCCGGCGAAGGCGTCGGCACCATCACCCGCCCCGGCCTGCCCATCCCGCCCGGCGAACCCGCCATCAACCCCACCCCGCGCGCCATGATCCGCCAGGCGCTCACCGAAATCGCCGGCCCCAACCCCGATTTCATCGTCGAAATCGCCATCCCCGGCGGCGCCACCCTCGCCGAACACACGCTCAACGCCCGCCTCGGCATCGTCGGCGGCCTCTCGATTCTCGGCACCACCGGCATCGTCATCCCGTTCTCCTGCGCCGCCTGGATCGACAGTATCCACCGCGGCATCGATGTCGCGCGCGCCTCCGGCATCACCCACATCGCCGGCGCCACCGGCCGCACCTCCGAACGCGCCGTCCAAGCCCTGCACCAACTCGAAGACACCGCCCTGATCGAAATGGGCGATTTCGCCGGCGGCCTGCTGAAATACCTCCGCCGCAACCCGATCCCCCGCCTCACCATCGCCGGCGGCGTCGCCAAAATCACCAAACTCGCCCAGGGCAGGCTCGATCTCCATTCCAGCCGCAACGCGGTCGACCGCACCGCCCTCGCGTCGCTCGCCCACACCAGCGGCGCGCCCGCCGCCTTCACCGCCACCATCCTTGCCGCCAACACCACCGCCGAAATCTTCGATCACGCCACCGCCACCGGCCTCAACCTTGGCGATACCGTCGCCCGAGCCGCCTGGCACACCGCCGCCGCCGTGCTCGCCCCCGCCGCGATCGATCTCGAAATCATCCTGTTCGACCGCACCGGCGCCATCGCCGGTCGCACCGGATTCGCGCCGGTTCACGAGTTATCCCCCGCCGATGAGCGAAACCGCCGGTCATAAGCCGCATCATACAAGGCACTCTCCCGCGCCGCACCACCCGCCAGACCTGGCCCCACCAATATCACCGCCGTCCGCTCGACCTTATCACCCGCCAGCACCGCCTCGATCGTGCCCAAATTCGCCCGCACGATCCGCTGATCCGGCCAACTCGCCCGCGCCACCACCGCGACCGGACAATCCTCCCCGTAAAACGGCACGAGCCGCGCCACCACCGCCCCGATCGCATGGATCGCCAGATGCACCGCGAGCATCGCCCCGGTCCGCGCAAACCCTTCGAGCGTCTCGCCCGCCGGCATCGCCGAAGCCCGCCCGGAAATCCGCGTGATCACCAGGCTCTGCGCAATCTCCGGCAAGGTCAGCTCCTGCCCCAGCGCCGCCGCCGCCGCCGCAAACGCCGGCACCCCCGGCGTCATCGTGTAATCGATGCCCAGCCGCTCCAGCCGCCTGATCTGCTCCGCCACCGCCGAATACAGCGACAAATCCCCCGAATGCAGCCGCGCCACATCCAGCCCCGCCGCCGCCGCCGCCGCAAACTCCGCCTCGATCTGATCGAGGCTCAGCGGCGCGGTATCGACAATCCGCGCCCCCTCCGGGCAATGCGCCAGCATCGCGCGCGGAATCAACGATCCCGCGAACAAACACACGCGGCACCGCGCCAGAATATCGCGCCCGCGCAACGTCAATAAATCCGCTGCCCCCGGCCCCGCGCCGATGAAATGCACCGTCACGACGCCTCACCCCGCGCCAACGCGCACGTCGCCCCATCGCCTGCAATCCGCGCCAACACCAGCCGGCCCCGCGCCCCCGCCACCGCCAACGCGCACCCCTCCGCGACCGATGCCACACCCACCGCCGCCGCCACCCGCGCCGATCGCGTCACGCACCGCGCCTGCACCGAAACCAGCGCATCGGGCTCGACCCAGACCATCGCCACATCCAACAACCGCGCCGCCGCCGCCACGGCCGCCTCATCCATCTTGAACCGCGGCGCCGCCAGCACATCAACCCGGCACCCGGCCAACACCGCCGCCCGCGCCACCAGCGCCACGATACCAGCCGCTTCGCACCCCGCCCGGCAGCCGATCCCCGCCACGATCACGGCTTCACCCCGCGCCACTGCGTCACCGTCATCGCCGGGCGAAACCCGTGCAGCCCGCCCACCGGATCGAGCCGATCGATCGATAACCGCGTCAGCGCCCCGCCATAGTCCCGATGCGCCGCGAACAGCACGGCCTCGGTCTCGATCGTCACCGCATTCACCACCAGCCGCCCACCCGCCCGCAGCGCCGCCCAGCACTGGCCGATCAACCCATCAAACCGCGCCCCACCACCGATGAACACCGCATCCGGCGCAGGCCACAAATCATCGATATCATCAGGCGCCGCACCCTGCCGCACCTCCAACCGCGGCACCCCCAGCGTCAGCGCATTGTCCCGCGCCCGCGCCGCCCGCACCGCATCCCGCTCCAGCCCGATCGCCCGATTGGCCGGATGCGCCAGCAACCACTCGATCGCGACCGAGCCCGACCCGCAGCCGATATCCCACAGCAAATCCCCCGGCACCGGCGCCAGCGCCGCCAGCGTCGCCGCCCTGATCTCGGATTTGGTGATCTGCCCGTCATGCGCGAACCACCCATCCGCCAGCCCGGCCACGCGCGGCATCCCCGCAGCACCCGCCACCTCGATCGCCAGCAAATTCAGCGGCCCCACATCATCCGGCATCCGATCCGCCGCCACCACCCGATGCCGCTCGCAAGGCCCGCCCAGCGCCTCCAGCACATGCACGCGCGATGCCCCAAATCCCCGCGCCAGCAGCACCGCGGCAACGTCGCCCGGCGTCGTCGCATCGGCGGACAGCACCAACAGCCGCGCCCCGTCATGCAGATGCGGAATCACCCGCGCCACCGGCAGGCCGCAGCACGAAATCACCGGCGTATCCTGCAACGCCCAGCCCAGCCGCGCCGCCGCCAGCGACACGCAGGACGCAACCGGCAAGCACGCAAACTCCCCCCGCGCGACATGCGCCGCCAACACCGACCCCACCCCATGAAAAAACGGATCACCCGAAGCCAGCACCACCACCGGTTGCCCCCGCCGCGCCAAAATGATCGGAAACGCCTCATCCATCGGCCGCGGCCAGACCATGACCTCGCCCGTGATCAACCCCGCCGCCAGCCGCAAATGCCGCGCACCGCCCACCACCAGCGCCGCCCGCCCGATCAAGCCGCGCGCCGCCCCCGACAACCCATCGACACCATCCTCCCCGATCCCCAGAATGCTCAGCCATGGAACCAAGCTCATCGCTGCCCCTGCGCACCCTCATTCTCGGCGGCACCACCGAAGCCACAAATATCGCCCGCGCGCTCGCGCATGAACCCACCATCGCCGCCACATTGTCGCTGGCCGGCCGCACCGCCGCGCCAATCCTGCCGCCCATCCCCCACCGCATCGGCGGTTTCGGCGGCATCGCCGGTCTGGTCGCCTACCTCCGCAGCACCGAAACCGCAACGATCATCGACGCGACCCACCCCTTCGCCGCCCAAATCAGCGACCACGCCTGCCAGGCCGCCGCCCTCACCGCCACACCAATCCTGCGGATCGACCGCCCCGCGTGGCGCGCCGAACCCGGCGACCAATGGACGCACGTCACCACCATGACCCAGGCGGCCCAGGCGCTCGGCCCCATGCCGCGCCGCGTCTTCCTCACCATCGGCCAGCAAGACCTCGCGCCGTTCCGCGCCGCCCCCTGGCACGACTACATCATCCGCAGCGTCGATCCGCCGGCCGCCGCACTGTGCCCGCCAAATGCCGAACTCATCACCGCCCGCGGCCCGTTCACCGTGGCGGGGGAAACCGCCCTGCTGCAAACCCGCCGGATCGACATCATCGTGACAAAAAACGCCGGCGCCGCCGCAACGTCGGCCAAACTCACCGCCGCCCGCACGCTCGGCATCCCGGTCATCATGATCGCCCGCCCAAGCCTGCCAGCCTGCCCGACCGTGCCCGACGCCGATGGCGCGCTGGACTGGCTGAAACGCCAAGCCATCACGGCGCGCTAGGCGAGTATCATAGTAAAAAGAAATAAGAAGACTTCTTTTTTTGAAAAAAAAGAAGCAAAAAAACTTTGATCCATTGGGCCCGTGCCGCTGAAACCGCCCTTGCCCCAGATAAACAAAAGTTTTTTGCTTCTTTTTTTCAAAAAAGAAGTCTTCCCCTACCCGTCCCTGCCTCACCCCACCCCCCGCGGCGTATAAACCCACGGCGTCCCCGCCTCGCGCGCCACCATCCGTGTCGCCGCACTCCCCACCAGCACCAGCGTCCGCATATCCGCCAGTGCCGGGTCCGCCGCATCCAACCGCACCACCGTTACCGCCTCATCCGCACGGCTCACGGCGGTCGCGAAAATCACCGGCACCGATCCGGGCAGCACGCCGCGCAGCACCTCGAAGCACCGCCCGATCTGCCACGGCCGCGCCCGCGACGCCGGGTTATACAGCGCGAGCACGAACCCCGCGCCCGCCGCCGCAACCAACCGCTGCTCGACCAGGTCCCACGGTTTCAGATTATCCGAGAGCGAGATCGCACAGAAATCATGCCCCAGCGGCGCGCCCACCCGTGCCGCCACCGCCAGCAGCGCCGAAATCCCCGGCACCACGCTCACATCCAACGCCCGCCAGGCCGCCTCGCCATGATCGATCGCCTCGAACACCGCGCTCGCCATCGCGAACACCCCGGCATCACCGGATGACACCACCACCACCACCCGCCCCGCCGCCGCCAGCGTCAGCGCATGGCGCGCCCGGTCCAGTTCCACCCGGTTATCGGTCGGGTGCTGCACCACGCCCGGCCGCGCCGGCACCCGCGCCAGATACGGCCCATACCCGATCAGATCGGTCGCCGCCGCCAGCGCCGCCGCCGCCTGCGGCGTCTGCATCGCCGGATCGCCCGGCCCCAACCCGACCACGATCAACCGCCCCGCCCCGCTCATCGAACGCCCTGCCGGCCGGGCACCAGGATCATCGAAAAATACGGCGCGGTCGGCGTCACCAGATCCCGCAGCGGCACGATCCGCTCACCGCTCATCGTGCCCCGCTCGACATACACGGCCCGATCGATCAGGCTGGCCCGCTCCAGCGCGCGGCGGATCTTCTCCAGATTCCGCCCCACTTTCATGATCACCGCCGCGTGCGCGCCCGAAAGTCGCGCGACCAGATCGGCCTCGTCCAACGTGCCCGGCAGAATGCTCAGCACGTCATCGCCATGCGCCATCGGCAGCCCGGCACGGCTCCAACACCCGCTCATCCCCGCCACGCCCGGCACCGTCTCGCTCCGATAGGCGCGCGCCAGCCGGTCGAACAAATACATCGCCGAGCCATAGAAAAACGGGTCACCCTCGCACAGCAGCGCAACATCGTCGCCACCATCCAGCGCCGCCGCCACGGCCTCAGCGGATTTGCCGTAAAAACAATCTATTGCAACCCGATACTGCGGATCATCATGCGCGATTTCGGTGGTATACGGATACTCGAACCGCAACTCCGCAGCCCCCGCCCCGATCAGCGACGCCGCGATGCTGCGCGCATGGCCAACCCGCCCACGCTTGGCGAAAAACGCCACCACCGGCACCCCAGCCAGAATCCGCGCCGCCTTCAGCGTCACCAACTCCGGATCACCCGGCCCCATCCCGATCGTATAGAGCGTGCCGGTCATTCCACTGGGCTCGCCAGCGCATTCACCGCCGCCGCCGCCATCGCGCTGCCGCCGCGCCGCCCGGTCACGATCACGAAGGGCACCGCGCCCTGCGCCGCCAGTGCAGCCTTGGATTCCGCCGCCCCGACAAATCCCACCGGCATGCCGATGATCGCGGCGGGACGCGGCGCGCCAAGGTCGATCAATTCCAGCAAATGAAACAGCGCGGTCGGCGCATTACCGATCGCCACCACCGCACCGCCCAGCCGCTCACCCCATAAATCGAGCGCCGCCGCCGAGCGCGTATTGCCGATCGCCGCCGCCAGCGCCGGCACCTCGGCATCGCGCAAGGTGCAGATCACCGAATTCCCCGCCGGCAGCCGCGCCCTGGTGATGCCATGCGCGACCATCTCGGAATCGCACAACACCGGCGCCCCCGCCCGCAGCGCCGCCGCCGCCGCATCGGCGAACCCCGGCGAAAACCGCAAATCCCGCACCACATCGACCATGCCACACGCGTGGATCACCCGCACCGCCACCAGCGCCTCGCCCGGCGGCAATCCGCCGAGATCGGCCTCAGCGCGAATCGTCGCGAACGAGCGCGCGTAAATCGCCGCGCCATCGCGAATGTAATCGTAATCACTCATACCGCAGCATCCGCGAGCATCCCGAACTGCGCCACCACATCCGCCAACCCGAGGCCCAGCCGCACCGGCGCATCGCCCGCCCGCCCGTCCACCACCACATCATACCGCCCGTCCCGCCCGACCAGCGTCAGCGCCGCCGCCATCGGATGCGCGCAACCCTTGGCACAACCCGAAACATGCACATCGCAATCCGCCCAAAGTCGCGCCGCCAGCAGCGCCGCATCCGCCCGCGTATCCGTACTCGCCGCCGCACAACCCAGCCGCCCGACGCAGGCCCGCACCCGCGCCCCCGCCGGCGCACCAGCATCGGCATCGGCATCGGCATCGGCATCGGCATCGGCACGCGCCCCCGCCAGCATGATCACCCGCCACGGCGTCAACCGCAGCACGCCATCCCCCGACTCAGCCCTATCCGCGATCGCCCGCAACCGCGCCGCATCCATCGCCCCGAACGGCACCGAAACCATCGCAACACCTGGTATCCTATCCACAGTCACCGCCGCACTGCCCCGCGCCGCAGCCTCCGCCCCCGGAAACATCTCCCGCATCCGCGCCACCCCGGCCCGCAGCCAGTCGCGCAACCACCCCTCGACCACGCCCACCACCGCATCGGTCGCACAAAACACCGCGTGCGGATCACCATCCCGCCGCAATACCCAGCCCGCGTCCTGCATCGCCGGTCCGGCCGCCGTCATCGCGATATCCGCCCCCATCGCGCCCAGCCCCGCCGCCCCACCGCCATCGAGCGTGATGAAAAACTTCTCCGCCCGGCCGCTCACCTCCGGCAGCGCCGCGATCACCGCGCCCAACCGCGCTGCCAGCACCTCACCCGCCGGATGCGCCGCCGGATCGACCCCGAGCAGCGGCGCCGTCAGCAGCCCCGGCCGCCGCACCGGCTGGTCCAGCGGCCCGATCATCGCCGCCGCCGCCGCCGCCGATGCCGCGCTGAACCCGCGCAGCTGCAAATTGCCCCGATTGGTCAGCTCGATCGCGCCATTGCCGTGCCGCGCCGCCGCATCGGCGACCAACCGCGCCTCGGCCGCGCTCAACCGTGCGAGACGCGGCCGCAGCCGCACCAGCAGCCCATCCGCCGCCGGCATCGGCTCAGCCAGGCTCGGGCACCAGCCGCGCAGGCTCACGCCCCCGCCTCCAGCGCGGCCGCGACATCGTTGCGATGCGGATGCCACAAATCCTGCCCCCGCGCGTCCGCCAGCCGTGCGATAATCGCCGCCCGCGCCGCCGGATTCTCCCGCCGCAGAAACCCATCCACCGCCGCATCGCCCAGCATCGCGTCGAACACCAGATCGAACTGGGCATCGAACCGCGCCGGCATCGTCGCGGCAAACCCGTGCAGCGCCGCCACCCCGCGCGCCATTTCGGCCCCGCCGCGATAGCCATGCCGCATCATCCCCGCGATCCAGCGCGGATTGGCCAATCGCCCACGCACCACCCGCGCGACCTCCTCGGCCACCAACCGGCTGCGCGGCGCGTCCGGGCGCGACACATCCATATGATACAGCGCAGCCTCGCCCCCCAGCATCACCGCCGCCGCGGCAAACCCGCCCTCATGCGCCGCGTATTCCGGACTATCCAGAATATCCGTCTCGGCATGATCCTGCTGATGCACGAACGCCCCGGCCTTGCGCACCAATGCGGCAAACCCCGCCGCATCCGCCGCGCCATCCAGCCCCTGGCCATACGCGCTCGACGATGCAGCGAGATACGCCCGCCCCAATTCGTCGCGATCCCGGAAGCCGCCGCGCGCCAGCCGATCCGCAACGCCGCTGCCATAATCCCCTGGTGCCGCGCCATAAATCCGCGCCGTCGCCGCCCGAAACGCCTCGCCGGTCAAGTCCCGCGCCGCCGCCAACGGATTCCACGCGACCGCTTCATCCCGCGCCGCCACCGCCCGCACCGCCGCGTCGAACAATAAAATCTGCGCCTCGAACGCATCGCGAAACAGGCCGGAAATCCGCAGCGTCACATCCACCCGCGGCCGATCCAGCACCGCCAGCGGCACGATCTCGAACCCGCCGACCCGCCCGGTCCCCGCATCCCACACCGGCGCAACACCGAGCAATATCATCGCCAGCGCCAGATCCTCGCCGCCGGTCCGCAAACTCGCGCTGCCCCATAAATCGATCACCGCCGCCCGCAGATCATCGCCCTGATCCTGCCGATGCCGCGCCAGCAGCACGCCCGCCGCCTTCGCCGCCAGTGCCATCGCCGAACCGGTCGGGATCATGCGCGGATCGAGCGTGGTCAGATTGCGCCCGGTCGGCAGCACATCCGCCCGCCCCCGGCTCGGCGCACCGGCGGGCCCCGGCGCCACGAACCGCCCCTCGAGCGCCGCCAGCAACGCCGCCCGCTCACCGCCGCCCGACCCATCGAGCCGCGCCGCCAGATCATCCACACCCGGGCACGCCGCCGTCAGCGCAGCCAGCATCGCCGCCCGGCCGCGCGGCGCCCGGCCGAACACGTGCAGCCCATCGCGGATCTGCAAATCCTTGACATCGCACAAATACGCATCGAGCCGCGCCAGCGCCACATCCTCATCCGCCCCCGCCGGCACGCCGCATTCCGCGAGCCACCCGCCATCCGCCGCCTGCTCGATAATCTGGCGCCGCAACAGCGCCGCCCGCCGGCGATCCATCCCATCGGCGGCGGCATATTCATCGATCAGCCGCTCCAGCGCCGCACTCCCCGAACCCGCCGCCACCAGCGGCGGCGTCAGATGCCCGATCGTCACCGCCCCCAGCCGCCGCTTCGCCGCCGCCGCCTCGCCCGGATTATTCACGATGAACGGATAGATCACCGGCAACCCGCGCAGCAGCGCCACCGGCCAGCACGCCTCACCCAGCGCCGCCGCCTTGCCCGGCAGCCACTCCACCGTGCCATGCGTGCCCAAATGCACCAGCGCATGAACCCCGAGTTCACGCCGCAACCAGATATAAAACGCCACATAGGCATGGCACGGCGGCAGCCCCGCATCGTGATACCCCGCCTTGCGATCGGTCAAACTCCCCCGATCCGGCTGCACCGCCACCACAACCTGCCCGCACCGCACATGCCGCAGCCGAAACACCCCCGCCACCACCGCGGCATCCGCCTCCGGCTCACCCCAGGCCGCCAGCATCGCATCCCGCAACGCCGCAGGCAGGTCCCTGAAATACTGGCGATAATCCGCCACCGCGAGCACCGCACCCGGCGCGTCATGGCACAACCCAAGCACCAGCGCCGCCGCATCCACCGGCGCGCCGCACGCATACCCTGCGCCCGCCATATCCTCGATCATCGCCGCCAGGCTCGCGAAACAATCGAGCCCCACCGCGTGCCCAATCTCACCCGAACCAACCTCACCCGAACCGGCCCCATCCACCCCGGGATAATCCGAAATCACCACCGCCACCCGCCGCTCGGCCACGCCCGCCCGCGCCAGCCGCACCCACCCCGCCGCCCGATCCGCCGCCAGCGCCACCCCCGCCGGATCAGGCCGGTTGATCACCCGGGCAAACTCCAGCCCCGCAACCTCTTCCACCGCCGCCTTGAACGAAATCGCCGTGGTCAGCAGCCGCCCATCCAGCTCCGGCAACGCCACCTGCATCGCCAGATCGGTCTGCGAAACACCGCGAAACCCCGCCCCGCCCGCATCGAACGAAGCCGACAAAATCACCTGCAACACCGGCACATCAGCCAAATCCAGCACGAACCCCGCGCCAGCCCGCGCCGCAAACCCCGTCGCATTCAAAACAATCGCCGGCCGCACCACCGCCAGCCGCGCCGCAATGAAATCCGCCGCCGCCGCATCCTTCAAACTCGCGACGAACCAAACCTCCACCGCCATCCCGCGCGCCGCCAGCGCCGCGGCCAACGCCTCGACCGGCGCGGTATCCCCCGCCAGCACATGCGATCGATACACCACCACAACCGCCACCGGCCGCCCGCGTGCCGCCGCCGGCACCCCGCACACCCCCGCCGCCGGCAACGCCACCGGCATCACCCCGGCATCCTCACCCAACCCCGCCAGATGCGCCGCCAACCCCAGCGCCGCCGCCATGTTCGCTGTCCCACCCTCGCGCAGAAACCCCGCCATCCGCGCCCGCATCGCCCCGCCGATGGTCGACATCGCAGCGAGCCGCGCATCCACCCGCCCATCACCCTCGATCATGATCAGCGCAATCCCGGCCGCCCGGCACACCCGCGCAACCTCCGCACAGCCATACGCCCAGTAATCCACCCCGCCGAGAATGCGGATCACCACGCATCGCGCCCGCGCGATCACCTGCTCAACATATAAATCCACCGAAAGCGGATGCCGCAGCCGCACCAAATTCGCCAGCCGCAAGCTCGGCCGCTCATGGGGCCGCCCGCCGCCCATCGCCTGCCAGGCCTGCGCCATCCCGCCCAGATCACTGTCGGAAAACGACAGCATGACAACATCCGCGGCACTCTGCCCCAGATCGACCGCAGCCTCCTGATCATCCAGCGTCGCCGTCTCGCGGACGAGCAGATGCATCGCTACGCCGCAACCGTCTCGGGCCCGATCGCCGCCTCGATCGCGGACCGATCCAGCCCGCTCAGCCCGATCACCACGACATCCCCGCGCCGTACCTCGCCCGCCGCCCACGCCCGATCGAAATGCCAGGTGAACCGCGCGCCCACCCCCTGCACCGCCAGCCGCATCGGCTTGCCCGCAATCGCCGCAAACCCCTTGATCCGCAGCACATCATGCGCCGCCGCCACCGAACGCAGCCGCGCGATCAACCCATCGACGTCATCCTGCACGCCGATGCCCACCGAAAAACTCTCGAAATCATCATGCTCATGCGCGCCATCCTCGGCATCATGATGCGATGGCCGCGCCGCCAAATCCGCCTCCGCCGCCGCCCCCAGCCCGAACACCACCGCCGGATCAAGCCGGCCCTGCCGCGCCGCCACCAATTTCACCGCCCGCGGCAACGCCGCCGCAATCCCCTCCCGCACCGCCGCCAATTCGTCACCCGACAACAGATCCGCCTTGTTCAGCACGATCAGATCCGCCGCCTGCAACTGATCCTCATAAACCTCGGCCAGCGGATTATCATGATCGAGCGAAGGGTCCGCCGCCCGCTGCCGCGCGACCGCCGCCGGATCATCGGCAAACCGCCCCGCCGCCACCGCCGGCCCATCCACCACCGCGATCACCCCATCCACCGTCACCCGCGTGCCGATCCCCGGCCAGGTGAACGCCTTCAGCAACGGCTTCGGAATCGCAAGCCCCGACGTCTCGATAATAATGTGCTCCGGCGGCAACGCCCGATCGAGCAGCGCCGTCATCGTCGGGATAAAATCCTCCGCCACCGTGCAGCACAAACACCCGTTCGCCAGCTCCACAATATCCTCATCGCCGCACGCCTCGATGCCGCACCGCCGCAGCGTCTCGCCATCGACCCCCAGCGCCCCGAACTCATTCACAATCACCGCAATCCGCCGCCCGCCCGCATGCGCCAGCAAATGCCGCAGCAGCGTCGTCTTCCCCGCCCCCAGAAACCCCGTGATGATCGTCGCCGGCACCTTGCTCATTCCGCAGCCTCCCGCATCCCCGACTCGATCGACGGCACCCGGCCCACGATCATATCCTTCAACGAAGCCGCCCGGCGCGACGGCATGATCGTCCCGCTGCCCGACGCCACATAAGACCGCGCATACTCCATCAGATCGCCCGCCATCTCCGGCCGCAACCCGCCCAGCAGATAACTCCATTTCCCCGGCATCGAAATCGCCGCCGAACACCCAAGCGCACACATCGCCAGGCACTCGACCCCGCGCAGCACAACCGGCGCCCCATCGGCGCACGCCTCGAGTGCGGCATACAAATCCGCCCCCATCGGCACCCCACCGGGCTCCAACGGCAAACCAGCCCGGCACGTGATACAAACATGCAAATGCGCAACCGCGTCAGTCATCGAACCCCCGGACGGAACCCTCCGCCATGCAACAGGCAACGATTACTGAGCGTCCCGGCCCGCCAAAACGGCAAACCGAAAGACGACGTTTTCACGCGTCGCTGTCATCAGGACACCCCGCCCGAGACACGTTCAGCCCAACCAGGCAACACGCCCAGCCGCAGATGGCAGGTCTCCTGGCTCACAGCGCCGGGGATCGATCCCCATGGTTCCCATCGCCTTCCCGGAAAACACCCAGTGGCAAAATGACGAAAACCGCGCCGCTTACAGTTGCGGGGGCAGCCGTGGCCTCACACCACGTTCCCTATTCACCTCCCTCGCGGAAGGACCATCACACCCCAACCATACAAGCCCCGCCGGACGCATGTCAAAACGATCGCGAGCAAGGCAAGCAAGCACGTCTTTTTTGAAAAAAAGAAGCAAAAAACTTCTATGAATCAAACCACCCCAGGCCCGTAGGGTGGGTATCCCTTGATACCCACCACCCACACCCCCAATGACCGACCCCGCCACCATCCGCGCCATCGGCTTCGGCCTCGCCGTCCACGAACGCGGCACCGCCGGCCTGTCCGACATCGTCATAAACCCGCCCGATCACGGCCACGACCAAGCCCGCCAAACATCAACAAAAGTCACATAAAATATCGCCCCGTTAGAAATACCGCTTTCTTACCCCCCGCCCCCCATGCTTATCTGCCCGCGTGACCCCGAGCGCCCCACCCGAACCGGCCGACCCCGCCCAGCACCTCCTGCTGGTGCTGCGCGCCATCCAGGCCGTTATCGCGGCCAAGGCTGAAACGCCGGGTCCCGCCGGCATCCTGCTCGGCCTGATCGGCAGTTTCATCGGCCGCCTGATCGCCCAACTCACCCGCCGCCTCGCACGGCAGTCCATCGCGCCACCCGAGGCCACCGCGCCCACCAGCCCCGCAAGCCCGCACCGCAACCCGCACCAAACCTCTGGGCCCGCGGCATCGCCTGGCTCGGCGCCATGCTGCCCACCCCACCCCCAATCAAACGGCCACGCCGCCGCACCACAAGCGCCACGCCGCACGCCCACCGCGCACACCCCGCCCCATCGCCCCCCACCAAACAACCATCACCCACGCCCCGCAAAGCACCACCGCAACCGCGAGCGCCACGCCACCCCGAATCCCCCACACAGCACCATCCGGCATCATGCTGCTACCGCCACCGCTCACCCCCATCCCCCACCCACACGAAATTTCGGCCCCAACCCGCCCACACCTTCGCACGCCCAATTTGTTACGATATCGTAACGAATTGGGCGTCCAGCTACGCCACTCCAGCAACAATCCCAGAACGCAACGCGCCCCACCCTTGTCATCAAGCGTCTTCAATCCGCCGACGTCAACCGAAACTCGATCCGCCGGTTCTTCGCCAGATCCCCCGCAGCATCCCCGGTCGCAATCGGATGCGCCGCCCCATACCCCGTCGCAATCACCCGATTCTTCGCGACACCATCGGCAATCAGCAGATGCAGCACCGAAAGCGCGCGCGCGGCCGAAAGGTCGAAATTATCCTTGTACTTCCCACCCTTCACCGCTTCCTTGTCGGCATACCCGCCCACGCTCAACACCCAGTTCAGATGCGGCGGAATCTTCGGCGCAATCTTCTCGATCGCCGCAGCCACATCGGCAATCTCCTGCGTCCCCGCATCCGACAATTGCGCGGAATCCGAGGGAAACAGCACATCGCTTTCGAACACGAAACGATCCCCGACGATCTTGATATTCTTCTCACCCGCCAGCGCCTTGCGCAGATCACCGAAGAATTCGCTGCGATACTGCTGCAAACGCGCCACCTTGCGGGCCAACGCCTCGTTCAACTGCTTGCCGAGGTCGGCAATCTGCACGTGATCCGCCGCATCCTGCGCCGCCGCCGCATCAAGCGCCGCCGCCAGGCTCGCCAGTTGCAGCCGCAACGCCGCAATCTGCTGATCGAGCAGCGCCACCGTCGAAACCTCCCGCGCGTTCAGCTTCACCTGCCCGGAAAGTGCCGCCGCACTCGCCGCCTGCTTTGCCTTCATCAGCGAGGCCATGCTCGCCAACTCATCCTGCAACGAAGCCGTCTTCGATTTCTCCAGCGCCAGCACGTTCGACAATTGCGCGATCTCGCCGCGCAATGTCGCAATCGTCTTGTTGCTGCCGTTCAGCGCCACCGACAAAAACGCCTCCGCCAGCACGAACACCAGCAGCACGAAAATCGTCACCATCAACAATGTCGACAACGCATCGACATAGCCCGGCCAGATATCCAGCCCGTTGCCCCGGCTCCGGTGCAGCCGCGCCATCGCTCAGCCCCTCACATCATCGAGCCGCGCCGCAACCGTCCGCGTCAGAATCTTCAGGTCATGCCGCAAATCCGCCATTCCCTGCATCCGCCCCTGTTCTGATTCCGTAATCATCCGCGCCAGCAGCAATTCGATATTCCGCAGATGCGCGCGCGATATTTCATCATTGCCCTGATCCGCCTGCTCCGCCATCCGCGCCAGCGCCGCCTGACCCTCACCGATCTTCAGCATGATGCGGTGCGAATTATGAATCGCCTCGGTCAGCGTGTTCATCCGCTCGGTCAGCGTCTGCGTCGCCTGCGCGGTCTGCGCCCGGCTCTCCTCGTTGCGCAGCAGCACACGCTGCAAGGCTTCGATATTCTCCGCACTCTGCTCCAGCAGCGCCTGCACATACGCCGGCATCGAGGCCTCGCCCTCGATCGCCAGCGCCCCGCTCGAAACCCGCGTCAGCCCGGCCAGCCATTCTTCCAACTCATTGAAAAACCGGTTCATCGCCTGGCCTGCGGTCAGATCGAGAAACCCCAGAATCAACGCCCCCGACAGGCCGAACATCGAGGATGAAAACGCCGTCCCCATGCCCGCCAGCGGCCCGGCCAACCCGGATTTCAACTGGTCGAACATCGCATTCACATCGCCGCCCGAAACATTCATCCCGCCGATCACCCCGGCCACCGCATGCACGGTCTTCAGCAACCCCCAGAACGTGCCGAGCAGGCCCAGAAAAATCATCACCCCGGTCACGTAGCGCGAGGTTTCGCGGCTCTCGTCCAACCGGCTGGCAATGCCATCCAGCATCGTCCGCATGCTCGCAATCGACAGGCTCATCCGCTTGTTGTCGTCGCCGCGCGCGCCGAACATCCGCGCCATCGGCAACAACAAACGCGGCTTCGGCCCCTGCTCGATCGAGGCGCGCGAACGCTGAAACCGCTCCACCCAATCCACCTCCGGGCTCAGCCGCAGCACCTGGCGCAAATTCCACCCGATCCCGAAAATCTCGACCAGCACGATCACCGAATTGACCACCGGGTTCGCCATGTAAAACTTCGCCAGCGTCGGCGCGATGATCGCCGCCAGCCCATACACCAGGACCAGAAACACCAGCATACGAATAAGGTAGCGGTTCGGTCGCGTCATGATGGCAAAAAATCCCTAAGGTATTTCCGTCAGCGTAACATGATCGGGCACGATGCCGGGCGGATTCCCCAGCGCCTGAACAATGATGTGATCGGACGAAACGCCCGCCCGCCGCAACACCGCCCGCACCGCGAGCCCGCGATTGAGCGCCATCCGCCGCGCCACCGAAGGATCGCTCGCAACCCCCGGCGCCGTCGCCTGCACCACATAATGCGCCCGCAGATTCACCTTGGCGCCGATGAAATGCGCTAATTGCCGCGCAGCTCCGCCCGGCAACGCCACATCCACACTCGGAAACACCAGCGTCACCGCCCGCGGCCCGGCCGGCTTGGGCAGCGCCGGCAACGCCGCGACAACCGGCACCGAAACCGGCGGCGGTGGCGGCGGCAAGGGCAGGGGGCGCATCACCGCGCGCCGCCGGACAACGGGCCGCCGCACGATCGGCCGATACGGCCGGCGCACCACCGGCCGCTGCGGCGCCACCGGCTTGCCGGATAACTGCTGCAACGCCTGCTGGTTTACCACAACCTGCGCCGACGCCGCACCCGCGCCGCACACCACCGCCAGACTCAGCACGATCGTTGCGAAAACCTGTCTCATTGGGCGTGACTCTAGCGTAGAACGCCGCTTGCGCTCAATGGCAGGTCGATAAAGGCTAAGGGAAGGTCTTCTTTTTTGTGAACAAAAACAAGCAAAAAAAACTTTGTTAATTTGGGCCCGTGCCGGTTTCAGCGCCCGTGCCCCAACGTCAGAAAGTTTTTTGCTTCTTTTTTCCAAAAAAGAAGCCTTCCTTCCTACCCCCTAGGCCCCTCCAACGCCTCAGCCACCAACTCCCGCAACCGCGGCTGAATATGCGGATTACCGGCGACCACATCGCCCGAAACATGCTCATGCCCGGCCGGATCGGTCGCATACCCGCCTGCTTCGCGCACCAGCAGCACCCCCGCCATCACATCCCAGGCATGGGTGCCCAATTCCCAATACGCATCATATCGCCCGGCCGCCGTCCACGCGAGATCGAGCGAAGCCGCGCCAACCCGCCGCACCCCGGCCGTCTCCGGCATCAACGCCCCCAGCACCCGCGCAAACGCCAGCCGGTTCTTCGGCGCCGTCTTCGCGAACGGAATCCCGGTCGCGAACAAACAGGCCGACCAGTCCCGCCGCGCCGAAACCCGCAGCCGCTTGTCGTTCAAATAAGCCCCGCCACCCTTTTCCGCCCAATAAATCTCGTCCAGCGCCGGCGCAAACACCAGCCCCGCCACCACCTCGGACCCGCCATCCGGCAGCCGCTTCTCCAGCGCAATCGAAATCGCCCAGTTCGGAATCGCATGCAGAAAATTGGTCGTCCCATCCAGCGGATCGATCACCCACCGCCACGCCCAATTGTCCGACCCGCGCGCACCACCCTCCTCACCAAGAAACGCATACCCCGGCCGCGCCCGCTCCAACTCCTCGATCAGCGTCTGCTCCGATCGCACATCTGCCTGACTGACAAAATCCGAAGGCCCCTTCACGGAAACCTGCAAATGCTCAACCTCGTTGAAATCCCGGATCAACCGCTTCGCCGCTTTCTGCGCCGCAGCAACCATGATCGTCATATGCGCAGAACGACGAGGAACCATGTGAGACACTCCAAAAGGGTTAAGAAGGCCAAGGGGCTCCGCCCCCTGGACCCCCGCCAGGAACTTAGTTCCTGGACCTCATTAGTTTCAGATGAGAGGGGGCTGACTTACTGTTTCAAAGAGTACGGACTTGATGCCCCCTCTCATCTGAAACTACCGGGGTCTGGGGCCTAAGGCCCCAGCGGGGGTCCAGGGGGCAGCGCCCCCTGGCCTTACCTACCCCTTGGCGCGTTCCACATAGCTCGCGTCTTCCGTGCGCACGACCACGCGTTCGCCGGCTTCGACGAAGGGTGGCACCATGGTTTTCACGCCGTTGGCGAGTTTGGCGGGTTTGTAGGACGATGATGCGGTCTGGCCTTTGACCACGGGGTCCGCCTCGACGATTTCGAGTGTCACTGTGGCGGGCAGGTGGATGCCGACCGGATCGCCCTCGACCAGATCGACCACGACGGGCATGTTATCCTGCAAAAACGGCAGCATATCGCCGAGCAGATCGGTGGGCACCAGGAACTGCTCGAAGGTTTCCCCGTCCATCAGCACCAGGTTGTCACCGTCCGTGTAGGAATAGGTGTAATCGCGGTTATCGGTCATCAACCGCTCGACGGTATCGGCGGTGCGCCAGCGTTCGTTGGTCTTGTTGCCGGTCTTGAGGTTGCGCATTTCCACCTGGATGAATGCGCCGCCTTTGCCTGGCGTGATGATCTGCTGCTTGAGCACGGTCCAGCGGTTGCCGTCATGTTCAATGACCTGGCCAGCGCGGATAAGGTTCGCCTGCTGCTTCATGAAAAATACACTCGATCTGCGATAAGGATGCGGCGGCTTAGCCCGATGTGCGCCATTGGGCAAGGCGGGGCGGCATCGCGGCGATTTCAGTCGGGTTCGGCCGGCTCGATTCGCGCCCGCACGAACCAGCCGATCGCGCCGACCGAGGGCACGCCGACCAGCGCGAGCGCAACCGGCGTGTTATGGTGCAACCCGAGATAGATCGCACCGGATACGCAGCCCAGAAAGCCGACGAACCCGGCCAGCCAGCCGAGGTAAGGGTAGGCGATTTCGAGCATCTGCAACCGGTGGCGGTGTTTCTGTTCGCTGATCGCCATGTTCAGAATGTCGCGCGCGGCGCCGGGCACGACCTCGTCATAGGCTTTCAGATGGCGGGGATGCGGCAGCGGTCCGGCGTAGGTTTCGGACAGCGCTGCGATAATCGTCCGTTCCGCGGTCTCGGGTAATGTGCCGTCGTCTTTGAGTTGATGCAGCAGCGCGACGGCCGCTGCCGGATCGGATACTATGTCGTCGTCGGGGTCTGCGCCGCTATCCGGCTCAGCGCTCACGATGCTTCATCGCGGCCGCCAGATCGTCGCCGACGGCCCGCCAATCCGCCGCGATCCCGCCGCGCTGCTTGATGGCGGGCAGCCTGGTCGGGCCGGCAAAGAAAATCGCCGCCGACCCAAGCCCGGCCAGAACCCGATCGATCCGTGACCGCCGCGCCCGCGGTGGTTTGGCCGAACGCACGCCCATCGTGGTCGATAAACCCATCACATCCCTCAACCGGTCATCCAACGGACCAAACGCAGCGGTATCAAACGCCGCGGTACCAAGCGCAGCACCGCACTCCATACCCTCACTTTCTAACCATTTCCCCAAGCCCCGTCAAAATAATCCCCAGCCCATCCTTATGCCAGCGCTGCACCGATTTATGATCCGCCCCCAGCACGCTCCCCAGCCGGCGCCAGGGAAACAGATACCGCCCGGTCAGCGGGTGCGTCAGCGCCCGCGCCCCCACGATCCGCCGCAGCACGAACCGGTCTTCCGGAATGATCGCGAGCCACCCCAGCGCCTCGTCCATCCGGTCGATCGCCGCACCGGAGGGATGCCGCTGGCGCACCTGCGCCGGCTGCCAGCCATACGCATCGAGCGCGCTGTGCACCACCTCGTAGCGCATCATCCGCAGATGCGGCGAATAGCCTGAATTCGGCATCGCCAGCAGCGTCGATCCGGCATCCTCCAACCGCGCCACCAGCGCCGCCGCCGGATCGGACGAACCCGTCACGGCCGGGCAGGGCCGAATGCCGCCGCGCGCCGCAACACCCGAGCCCAGCACCGCGCCCGGCGCCTGCGCCCGCACCGATGCTGCCATACCCACCACCCGCCCGCTCATCGCCGCAACTCCCGCCGCCCGGCGCTCAGCGGCACGAACAGCGTGCCCTCCAGAATCGTCCCCGACGTCAGCACATCCCACGCGACCGGATGCCCGGCGTGCAGCGGTGCGCGGTTCGGTTCATCCTCCGGCCGCCGCTCCGCCTTGCGCGGCGGCACCGGCCCGCCCTGCGCCTGAATCCGCCGGCCCCGTTCAATGATCGTGTTGCGTGACAATCCCAGCACATCGCCGATCGCCGCCCAGGTCGCCCCGGCGGCCCGCATCTGGCGGATCGTGTTATCGGCGGTTTCAGTCCAATCGCGACGTCCCGGCATGGTGAGCCTCCCTGGTTACAGGGAGAACGATACGGGAACACTATCGCGATGTCAATATAACTAACATTCAGTCAGACGATATTACCACCCTGCGAAACCGCGCCCGCGTCACCGCATCCCCCGCCAGCGCCGCAAGCACCAGCGCCACGCCATCATCCCCCGCCAGCACCACAACCCGCGCAAACCACGCCACCTCGCCGCGCGCCCGCGCCAGAAACAACCGCGCCAACGCCTCACTCGCCGGCCCGCGCGGCGCGCAGCACGCGCACCCCACGCCATGCAGCGGATGATCCGGCACCACGAACCGCGCCACCGCCGCGGCCGCCGGTGCCGGCGCATCCCCCTCGATCAGCACCGCATCCGCAGCACTCACCGCCCCGCCGAACACCACTTCGATCATTGCTCCCCCGTTTCATCAAACATTGGAATCACCCGGTCCGTGCTATATCGTGAGGCATCATGAGCAAACCACATCTCCTCGACGCCCTGCGCCACCACGTGCTCCTCTGCGACGGCGGCATGGGCGCGCGCGTCCAGGCGCTCACCCTCGATGTCGAGCGCGACTATTGGGACAAGGAAAACTGCACCGAAATCCTCAACCTCTCCCGCCCCGACCTGATCCGCGAAATCCACCGCAGCTATTTCGAAGCCGGGGCGGACATGGTGGAAACCAACAGCTTCGGCGGCTCCCCGATCACGCTCGAAGAGTTCCAGCTCGGCGACCGCGCCTTCGAGATCAACCGCATCGCCGCCGAACTTGCCCGCGAAGCCGCCGAAACCTTCGCCGATTCCCGCACCCGCTACGTCATCGGCAGCGTCGGACCGGGGACCAAACTCCCCAGCCTCGGCAACATCGCCTACGACCCGCTGGAAGCCGGCCTCGCCGAGCAATGCCGCGGCCTGATCGCAGGCGGCGTCGATGCCATCCTGATCGAAACCTGCCAGGACACCCTACAGATCAAAGCCGCCGTCAACGGCGCCAAAATCGCCCGCGCCGAACTCAAGCGCGACATCCCCATCTTCGTCCAGGTCACCGTCGAGACCACCGGCACCCTGCTGGTCGGCCCAGACATCGCGGCCGCCGCCACCGTCATCCACGCGCTCGATATCCCCCTGATCGGCCTCAACTGCGCCACCGGCCCGCAGGAAATGGCCGAACACGTGCGCTACCTCTCACAAAACTGGCCCGGCCTGATCTCGATCCAGCCCAACGCCGGCCTGCCCGAACTGGTCGACGGCGCCACCCACTACCCGCTCGGCGCCGCCGAACTCGCCTCCTGGATGGAACGCTTCGTCCTCGAAGACGGCATCAACCTGGTCGGCGGCTGCTGCGGCACCTCGATCCCGCACATCGAAGCCCTCAACGCCATGCTGACCAAATTAGGCAACCCCCGCCCAACCCCGGTCGCCCGCAAATCCTACTGGGTCCCCTCGGTCGCCAGCCTCTACGGCGCCACCCCGCTGCGCCAGGAAAACTCGTATTTCTCGATCGGCGAGCGCTGCAACGCCAACGGCTCGAAAAAATGGCGCGAACTCCAGGAAAACGCCGATTGGGACGGCTGCGTCGCCATGGGCCGCGAACAGGTCGCCGAGGCCTCCAACGCGCTCGACATCTGCACCGCCTTCGTCGGCCGCGACGAACTCTACGAAATGAACGAAGTCATCACCCGCTTCACCTCCTCGGTAAACGCCCCGTTAGTCATCGACTCCACCGAAACCCCGGTGATCGAAGCCGCCCTCAAGCTCCACGGCGGCAAACCCATCATCAACTCGATCAATTTCGAGGACGGCGAACACATCGCCCGCGAACGCCTCACGCTGGCCAAAAAATTCGGCGCCGCCATCATCGCGCTGACCATCGATGAAGTCGGCATGGCCAAGGAGCCGCAGCAGAAACTCGAAATCGCCCGTCGCCTGGTCGATGTCGCCTGCAACCAATACGGCCTGCCCCAATCGGACCTGCTGATCGACCCGCTCACCCTCACCATCGCCACCGGCAACGAGGACGATCGCAAATTAGGCCAATGGACGCTCGAAGGCATCAAACTCATCCGCGACGAGTTCCCCGATATCCAGATCATTCTCGGCCTCTCCAATATCTCCTTCGGCCTCAACCCCGCCGCCCGCGCCGTGCTCAACTCGGTCTTCCTCGACCTCGCGGTCAAAGCCGGCATGACCGGCGCCATCGTCCACGTCAGTAAAATCCGCCCCCTGCATTTGATCTCCCCCGAAGAGATCGAAGTCATGGAAGATCTCATCTTTGATCGCCGCCGCGAAGACTACGATCCGCTGAAAAAAGTCCTCGCCATGTTCGCCGACCGCAAGGCCGCCCAGGCGACCAAAAAAACCCGCGCCGAAACCGTCGAAGGCCGCCTTCGCGACCGCATCATCGATGGCGACCGCAAAGGCCTGACCGACGAACTCGACGACGCCCTCCAGCACCACCAGCCGCTCGACATCATCAACAACATCCTGCTCGATGGCATGAAAGTGGTCGGCGAATTGTTCGGCGCCGGCAAAATGCAGCTCCCCTTCGTCCTGCAATCCGCCGAAACCATGAAAGCCTCGGTCGCCTATCTCGAACCCAAAATGGAACGCATCGCCGGCCAGGAAAAAGGCACCATCGTCCTCGCCACCGTCAAAGGCGACGTGCACGACATCGGCAAGAACCTGGTCGACATCATCCTCACCAACAACGGCTACCGCGTCGTCAACCTCGGCATCAAAGTCCCCCTCGCGGACATGGTCGCCGCCGCGAAAGAACACCGCGCTCACGCCATCGGCATGTCCGGCCTGCTCGTCAAATCCACCGTCGTGATGCGCGAAAACCTCGAGGAAATGGCCCGCCAGGGGCTCGAAATCCCCGTCCTGCTCGGCGGCGCGGCACTCACCCGCAACTACGTCGAGGATGATTGCGTCGCCGCCTACGCCGGCGGCCGCGTCGCCTACGCGCGCGATGCGTTCGATGGCCTGCATTTGATGGACAAAGTCACCGGCAACGCGTTCGATGACTACCTCGCCGCCCTGCAAGCCAAGCGCAAAGGCAAATCTCGCAACACCAAGCGCAAACTCGGCGAAGCCGACACCCGCGGCTTCGCCCCGGTCGATGTCAACGCAGCCCAAGCCCGCCGCCGCCGCCTCACCGAAAACCTCGCCGTACCCACCCCGCCGTTCTGGGGCGCGCGCATGATCGAAACCCCTGCCAAAGCCCTCGTCCCCTTCATCAACGAGCGCTCGCTGTTCCAATTCCAATGGGGCTTCCGCAAACAGGGCAAAACCCTCGAAGAGTTCCTCGGCTGGGCCCGCCAGGAACTCCGCCCGATCATGAAGCGCATGCTCGCCCTCTGCGAAGCCGAAAACATCCTCAAGCCCCAAGCCATCTACGGCTACTGGAAAGCCGCCGGCCAAGGCAACGACCTCATCCTCTTCGAGCAGGACGGCACCACCGAAGTCGCCCGCTTCACCCTGCCGCGCCAACCCCGCGAAGACGGCGACTGCATCGCCGATTTCTTCCGCGACATCGAAGACCCCGAACGCGACATCATCGCCCTGCAAGTTGTCACCATGGGCCAGAAATCCTCCGAAATCGCGCGCGACTGGTTCGAAGACAACCGCTACCAGGATTACCTCTACCTGCACGGCCTATCGGTCGAAATGGCCGAAGCCATGGCCGAACACACCCACAAACGCATCCGCGCCGAATGCGGCTTTGCCGCCGAAGACGACCGCGACATCGAAAAAATGCTCGCCCAATCCTACCGCGGCTCCCGCTACAGCTTCGGCTACCCCGCCTGCCCGAAACTAGAAGACCAAACCCAACTCCTGCGTCTATTGGACGCGGAACGCATCGGCGTGTCGCTGTCCGACGAATCCCAACTACACCCCGAACAATCCACCAGCGCGATCGTGGTGCTGAACCCGAAGGCCAAGTATTTCTCAGTATAAGAAAGCAATCTCTTCTTTTTATAAAAAGAAGAAAAAAATTTTATTATGTAGGGCGGAAAAGCGAAACGTCTTCCGCCCCTTCTCTCGCCACCCTAACCTGCTCCTGAAGTAGAGGATAGCAGAGGCAAAAATGTTATTTTGCCTTAAGTAAGGCGAAGGCGTTTCGTCTTTGCGCTGCCACACTGGCTACGATTTATCAACGAATCCTTGTAATTCGGGAACTATTGGAGCGTGCCGCTAAAAATTCTCGATATTTTGCCGAAATATAGTGTCAAGATTTGTTCTACGCTCTGGGGGCGCCCCGCGCACCACCTGGCGCGATGCCACGATACGCGTAACAGCGAACTTGACACCGATTTCGTTCAACACGGGCTCAATATCGGTCCAAGACATCCGAGGCCTATGTTGTTCAAAGGCATCGTAAGCGACGGTAGTCGGGAGCAAAAGATAGGCCGCGAACGCGTTAGCGCGCGTCTCGATCCGGCGTGGGACTCGCTGTTGCGCCGAGTCTATGAGTGCTGGCCATTCATCATGGTCAAGAAGCAGATGACCGAGTTCATGCGCCCAGGTAAATCGAATCGCGCGGTCGAGATCGTCATCATTTGAGCCGCGCCGCCTTGTGCCGCGGTTCAGCAAGATAGCGGGACCATTCACCGGCCCCGCGCTTGCAAGGCCGTCGATCCTCCGGTCCAAATCCTCCACGTACACAACCCTGATACTCAGAAGTTCCGATAGGCTCTCCAGATCAAAAGCGGCATCAGGGGAACAGACCAGCCAGTCTCTTATGCTGGTTGCTGCTCTTATGCCCTGATCGGTAGAATTAGGCATATGTCTCAAATCGGCCCGAACGATGCGGCGACGCTCGCTGAGCCGTTCGGTCGGTCCCGCCGGCAGCCGTCGAAACGCAGCAATCATGTCCGCGATGCCACGAGGCCCGAGGCCTCCGGAACTGCGCGCTACCGCGACCAGAGGCGCTGCATTATCATTCGCAACCTCCCTGAGGCTGCGAGTCTGTAGGCTCGATAGCAACGGTTCTAGGTCATCACGCTCTCTCTCGAGGTCGGCGACGGAAAGGGCCGTAAGGTACGACGTTATAAGAATCGGGTCTGCCTGATTTCGTGAATCCCACCGCGCAACCGTCCTTTGATAGGCGCCTCCAGCCGCCACAAGACGCTCACGAGCAAACGCGCCAAGTCGTTCGAGTTGATCAACAAAAGAAGTATAGGAGCAGCCTGTAAAGACGTCCCCTCCGGTCTCGAACCGATATCGGCTACCCTCCCTCATCACATAAAATTCCGGAAGTGCGCCGCCGCCCTTTAGCGAGCGCAGGTCGTGCTTGTAGAGAAAGCCCTCGATTTCAGCCTGCTCCGCCGCAATATCCACGCCATCAGAGTCAGCAATCAGATCCCAGCGGTCCTCAGCGGCCCGAAGCAGACCCGTAATCGAGCGAGGCTCCTGGCGCGGTTCGAAGATGTCGGGCCAAACCTCCGAAAGAAGCAGCGATGCCCACGCGTCCGCCAGGTAAGAAAGAACATCCTCCGCGTCGAAAATCGCGCTACCGTCATCGCTTGACTGGGGATACGGCCAGAGCACCTCGCCATCGACCAATACCGCAAGGCGAATGTCCGTAGTTCCAACGACGTCGAACTCGAGCTTCAGGTTCATGGCGGGCCTTCAATCAAATCGCTCAGATGTCGGGTTTCCCCGCCTTTATGATATTCTGTTTCACCCATGCGTCGAACTGAAGTTCGCATTTTATCACCACTGCCTTATCCCTCAATGTCTTCAAAATGCGCTTCCCGAGGTCCCCCGCATATGGATAACCATGGTAACTATCCCCGGGGTTAGATGTTTGCGCGGTATAAATTGTGCCGTCAACATCGACGGCAAACAGGCGCTTGGGAAATTCCTGACTGTATGGATCGACAGTTATATATCCGACCGCGTCGTCAAGCAGTCCTTGCCGCCACTCCGGAGCCCGCCCGCGCGGACACTTTCCAATCCGATCGCGCCCGTCTGATACGATTTCCGGAAGCTCTGACTGTCCAACATGCTTGCGCCGATTTTCGCCCCGCTCATATCGCCGTTGCGGAGTAGCGTCACCCATCAGGCTCCCCTATGTGAAAACGTTGCATGTTAGACTACCTGCCGCGCTTGCTCAGGCCCCTCCGTACGCAGGGATGAATACGTTCATAGCGAATTCCATCGCTACCTCTCAACCAACATAATCAACCTTAAGGGGCTATGACCTGGAATAGCAAGACATAGCAAGGCAAAGCAACATCGTATGTCCGTTTCCTAACTGAGTGGCTCGTAGTACCCTCCCGTAAGCCGCATCGCTAAAGCCTTAGAGTCGGTCCAAGATTTTTGTCAGCAAGCGTAGATTGGGCAGAGCCCTTGCGAAGCCCAACAATCTCACCCGACCAATGCGTCCAACCCGCT
Source organism: Acidiphilium sp. 34-64-41 (assembly GCF_002282635.1). Taxonomy (NCBI): domain Bacteria; kingdom Pseudomonadati; phylum Pseudomonadota; class Alphaproteobacteria; order Acetobacterales; family Acidocellaceae; genus Acidiphilium; species Acidiphilium sp. 34-64-41. The sequence goes on from NZ_NCJX01000019.1 coordinate 73,668, forward strand.
GATCCCGCTATCACGCAACGGATCGCCACGGCGTCGCCACCAACCCCAATACCCCACCCCACACCCCACCCGAAAAAAAACCGGCGGCGTGAAAACCCCACGCCGCCGGCCCAACAATCAAAAACGCCGAAGCATCCCGCTTACGGAAAAAACCCCAACCTCAAACCCCCGCCGCCGCCGCAACCTCGGCCGCGAAATCGGTGGTCTCCTTCTCAATCCCCTCACCAAGCGTGAACCGCACAAACCGCGTCACCTCGGCCCCGGCATTGTGCACAATCTTCTGCACCTTGCTCTCGCCGTCATGCACCCACACCTGCTCAAGCAGCACCACATCCGCGAAATACTTGCGAACCCGCCCCTCGACCATCTTTTCGATAATCGCATCCGGCTTGCCCTCGGCCCGCGCCTGGTCGGCGAAAATCGCCCGCTCGCGCGCCACCGCCGCCGGGTCCACATCCGCCGCACTGATCGCATCCGGCCGCGTCGCCGCAATATGCATGCCAATCTGCCGCCCGAGTGCCGCCAACGCCGCCTCGGCATCACCCTCCAGCGCCACCAGCACGCCAATCTTGCCCAGGCCCGGCTTCAACGCGCCATGCACATACGAAGCCGCCGCCCCGCGCGAAACCTCGATCACGGCAACCCGCCGGATCGTCATGTTCTCGCCCACCGTCGCAATCAGATGCGTCAGCTCCTCGGCCACCGAGTGCGAAGTCCCCGGATACGCCGCCGCCTTCAACGCCTCGACATCCTCGCCCACGCTCAGCGCCAGCGTGGCAACCGTCTCGACAAACGCCTGAAACGCATCATTGCGCGCCACGAAATCGGTCTCGGCATTCACCTCGACCATCGCCGCCTTGTTGCCCTCATGCGCCACGCCAACCAGGCCCTCGGCCGCAACCCGGCCCGATTTCTTGGCCGCCGCCGCCAGACCCTTCTTGCGCAGCCAATCCACCGCGGCTTCCATGTCGCCGCCGGCCTCAACCAGCGCCTTCTTGCAATCCATCATCCCCGCGCCCGTCTTGTCGCGCAGATCCTTCACCATCGTGCCCGTAACTTCGGCCATGGTCATCCTCCTCAATTGATCAAAAAAACTCAGGCGTGAACTGCGGCATCCTCATCGGCGCCCGCATCCGGCGGCAACTCTTCCATCGCCCCGATATCCACACCCGAACCCGCCATCTCCGCACTGATCCCCTCGAGCACAGCACCCGCAATCAGATCGCAATACATCGTAATCGCGCGGATCGCATCGTCATTGCCCGGAATCGGATAGGTCACGCCCTCAGGGTCGGAATTCGAATCCAGCACCGCAATCACCGGAATCCCAAGCTTGTTCGCCTCCTCGACCGCCAACTTCTCCTTGTTGGTGTCGATGATGAACAGAATATCCGGCAGCCCGCCCATCTCCTTGATGCCACCCAACGCGCGCTCCAGCTTCTCCTTCTCGCGCGACAGGTTCAAAATCTCCTTCTTGGTCAGGCCCTGCGCCTCACCGCTCACCGTGTCTTCCATCTGGCGCAGCTTGCGGATCGAATTGGTAATCGTCTTCCAATTCGTCAGCATCCCGCCCAACCACCGATGATTGACATAATACTGCCCACACCGCGTCGCCGCCTCGGCCACATGGTCCGCCGCCGCGCGTTTGGTGCCAACAAACAACACACGCCCGCCACCGGCCGCAACATTACGCACCTCGCGCAACGCCCGCTCCAGCATCGGCACCGTCTGCTGCAAATCAATGATATGAACCTGATTGCGCACGCCAAACAAGTACGGCGCCATCCGCGGATTCCACCGCCGCGTGTTGTGCCCGAAATGCACACCCGACTCGAGCAACTGACGCAACGAAACCTCTGGCATAGCCATGAGCAACATCCTTTCTATGACCGCACTCTCGCGATCGTCCGGTTAAAACCTCCACAGAGCCATGCCTCGCGGCACCGGACCCCAAACAGGGGAAGGCGCTCCATGTGCGAATTATCAGCAAAAGCTGACGCGCGCGGTATGCCGCAGAACGTAGGGCAAGGCAAGGAAGCGGTTCTTTTTTGCAAAAAAGAACCAAAAAACTTTTTGGAATCAGGTGCTAGCCTTGGCGACGGCGGGTGGCTTGCCGTGGCGCTCCTGCTGCGTGGTAGACGGCGCTGGCCGCCAGCCGGATCTCCAGCGCCCCATCGCCCATCAGCGCCGCCGGCACCACCGCCGCTTCGATCCGCTCGGCGAACAGGATCGGCCCGGAGTCGAAGGTGTCGCGCGCGGGGCGATGGCGGCGGTGCGATCGCTCATCGTCCGTCAGCCGGCCGCACCGCGCGGCAGCTGGCGTTCGACCAGCGCGGCATACAGGCCAGCGCCGAACGGGATCGCCGCATCGTTGAAATCGTAGCGATCATTGTGCACCGGCGCGCTCGCCTCGCCATTGCCCAGATTGATATAGGCGCCGGGGCGGGATTCCAGCATGAATGAAAAATCCTCCGACCCCATCACCGGCGCGCTCGCGCGATCGATCTTCGCGGCATCGACCAGCGACGCCGCGGCCTCCACGATCGCATCGGTCGCGGCGGGATCGTTCACCAGCGGCGCGAACAGAAACCGGAAATCGACCGTGGCGACCGCGCCGAATCCGGCGGCGATCTGGCTGGCCAGGCGCTTCATGTTGTCTTCCATCATCTGCATCGTCTCGCGCTTGAAGCTGCGCACGGTGCCGCGGATGGTCGCGGTTTCGGGGATCACGTTATAGGCGGTGCCGGCCTGCAAACCGGTGACGCTGAGCACTGCCGGATCACCCGGGGTAACGTTGCGCGAAACGATCGATTGCAGCGCGCTGGTGATCGCGGCCGCCGCCAGCACGGGATCGACGCTGTCCTCCGGCCGTGCGCCATGCGCGCCGCGGCCGGTGATGGTGATATCGAAAAACGCGCCGCCCGCCATCATCGGCCCCGGCTTGATCGCAAACGCGCCGACCTCCAGCCCCGGGCGATTGTGCATGCCGAACACCTGCTGGCAGGGAAACCGGTCGAACAACCCGGCGCTGATCATGGCGTTCGCACCGCCCAGCCCCTCCTCGGCGGGCTGGAAGATGAAATTGACCGTGCCGTTGAAATTGCCGGTGGCCGCCAGATAGCGCGCGGCACCGAGCAGCATGGTGGTGTGGCCGTCATGGCCGCAGGCGTGCATCACGCCGGGGTTGGTGCTGGCGTAAGCAAGCCCGGTCGCTTCGGTGATCGGCAAGGCGTCCATATCCGCGCGAAGGCCGATGCTGTCAGCGCTGTTGCCACGGCTCAGCACGCCAACCACCCCGGTGCCGCCGACCGCGCGATGCACCGCGATACCCCATTCCGCCAGCTTGCCCGCGACCAGATTGCTGGTGCGATGCTCCTCAAAGCCGATCTCGGGATGGGCGTGGATGGAGCGGCGGATCGACGTCAGATCGTCATGATAGGCCCGAATGGCGTCAACAATATCCATCGTTCATCATTCCGTGCCTATCCGGTTGACTCAGACACCCACTAGGGCTAGTGGCCCCCGCCATGGCGGCCATTGACATTCACCAGCGTGACGAACTGGCTTTCC